>JBIKKS010000148.1:0-5759 GCA_044360235.1 Flavipsychrobacter sp.
TTGTTTTTATCGAAATAAGTAGATAAATGTTTTTAAAATAGTACGCTCTGGTTGGCTATTATACTATGATTTTACTCTCTCTATGTATGCACCTGTTTTGCTGTCTATACGTATTAGTTCGTCAGCATTTACAAACAATGGTACCATTACTGTAGCACCTGTTTCCAGTGTTGCTGCTTTCGTAGCTCTAGTAGCAGTATCGCCTTTTACTCCTGGCTCAGAGTAGGTTACCATCAACGTTACGTTTGGTGGCAGTTCTACACCCATTGGTACTTCTGTTTCTGTGTTGAATACCACAAAACACTCCTGACCATCTTTATACAGCTCAGGACGTTCTATCATGTTTTCGCCCAAAACGATTTGTTCGAATGAATTATTGTCCATCAGGTTAAATCCTGCGTCATCTTTATACAAAAACTGATAGTTACGACGCTCTACACGTACAGGAAATATATTGTCGCCAGAGTTCCACGTATGTTCTATAGAGCGGTTGTTATCTACACCTTTCAATTTTGCCCACACTTTTGCTGCTGCTCTTGCAGTTTTATTTTGTCCGAATTCTACTACTGAATAAAGGTTGCCGTCGAGTTTAATTATCAACCCGTTACGCATGTCTGCTGTTGTAGCCATGAAGATTTATATTTTTATATAGACTGCAAATGTAATCATAATACCCAAAATCCGAAATTAGTTAGTACACCCACACTACATTTTTTATCTTCTTTGACTAAATGAAGCTGTACAAGTGTACTCTAATAAAAAAGGTTGCTGAAATATTTTTCAAGCAACCTTTTTTGAAAGGATATTAAATTTCGGATTTTAGTTCTTTATCAGGCTACCAGTGTAGCTGTTGTTCTCGCTGTTTATTTTATAATAGTAAACGCCTGAAGGTAAATTTGTTGTGGAAATAGTAGTTACAGTTCCAGACGAAAGTGGTTCATTTTTCACCTCTCTGCCGTCTGCAGTGTATAGTCTAAAGGTAAGAGTACTATTTCCTGCAAGCTCAACTGTAGATATGTACCATTCGTTTTGAGTTGGGTTGGGATATATGTATAAAGGTGTGTTTTTGTTATTTATATCCTGTACATTGGTGATAGGTAAACCACTTGGGAAGAATCCAGTGCCTCCGCCAGATAGGTTTGTCATTTTCATGCTAGCAAAGTAAGTACTATCTGTTGTTGAGAATGCCCAGTTAGTAGTGGAAGAGGTACTGCCGTAGGTGTAAACACTGAAATTAGTAGCAGTAGCAGAAGTAAAGCTATTGGCAGGGTTAGGGTCTATAGGGTTGTTTACTTTATACATTTTATAGCTGCTAAGCGGTGTAGCACCTGGATGACTGCCACTTACATCGGTTGTATCCTTGGCAAGGAACGGGAAAAATACTTCTACAGGTGTAGTAATAGTAGCAGTGCCAGTAGGAGTGATATTCCAATATCTGCGCATGGCAATGTTGGCACCAGTTGTAGAAACACCAGCAGTGCCAGCTGGGAATATGGCGGTGACACCTGTGCCAGCACCATAGCCAGATATAGTGCCAGTGGTTACTGCAAAGCCTGTAGTGTCAAGATTGCCTATGTTATTGCCATTTTTTATTACTTTAAGTACCAGTGTGTCGTCGTCGTGTGTAGCCGAGCTATTGTCTTTCCAGTAGTAGGTAGTAGATACCCCGCCCGTCACATAAGTACATTCACGATTAGCGGAAATAGTGCGGTTGGTAGTTGACAAGGCTCTACTAGGAAAAAACACCTCTCCACAAGTATTTGAGAATTTACTGAATATGAATTTTCTGATAGTATCGCCAGGTTGCTTGCCAAAACCATTAGAAAAGTTGATACCCACACCAGATACTAAGTGGCAATAACTCATAATGGTGCCACCAGCAGTCGGGTAGATAGGAGAAGGGTTTGGACAACTACCCTCCAATGTGTAACACTTATCAATTGCTGTGTTTCTAGCAGGGTGATTCCAGCAGCAAGCATGTGTGTGCGGAGAGCCCACCATATGGCCCATTTCGTGAGCAGCTACCAGTACATTAGAGCTGTAAGTAGGGAAGTTAACTACACCTGAATTACTGATATTTATATAACCGTAAGGTCCGCCTGAGTCTGAGTTGCGATAAGAGCTACACATAGACCTTAACCAAGCCACACCACCCAATGCACCATAACCAGAGTTGAACTTAGAAGAGAAAAGTAATGCCACATCACAACCATGCATTACATTTTTAGTTTGCCAGCCGAATTTTTTCAGAAATCTGATTGACATTGCACTAGTAATAGCTTGATACACATCTGTGGCAGTGTTCACCTGTACATATTTCAGTACTATAGGTATGCCTTCATTTCTGTAAATAGTACTTTGGTTGTTGAACAGTGCAGTAAGGAAGTTGGTAACATTGGTAGTACTAGATCCTTTTGTTTGGTAGGTAGAATAATCGCCTACTTCATAGACCCTTACTTCTGTGCAGCTATTATATACTTTGTTGTTCAGGAATGTAGATGTTGGTTTTTCGGCAGCTTCTCTTATTTCTGGTAATTGATCTGCATCGCAACCAGGTAGGTTTTCCGGGTTTTTGATATCGTGGTCATTGTACAACACATAGTGTTGGTTTTTATTGAAAGATTCCCCTACCATAGTGTTAGCTACCAGTACATAATTGCCTTTGCCAGGTATAGAAAACATACCATACACTTCGTTGTTAAAAAACGAAAATGCAGCCAATGAGCCTTTTACACCTTTTACTATGCCACGGTAGTAAATGCCTGGGGTGTAAGCTGCTTTTTTATCAGTATTGTTTTCTCCCATTTCATGCACCTCAAAGTCATTGGTCAGGAAGTTGTATTGCGATAATTCAAGAGTAAAAATACCGCCACCCACAGCAGGAATAGTAAGTAAAATAGCGGTATTATTGCAGCAAAGCCGACTTATCGAAGTTTCTATCTGAATTCCAAATGTCATTTATCGGTACAAACTTGTTTGTTTGTTTAATTCTCGCAATAAACGCATCCATTGCTTTATCTTCTGCAAACAAAGATGAGGGTAAAAGAAGAATTGCCAATAGCAATTGAAGTAAAGTCTTTTTGTTCATAAAATTGATATGCTTTCTATTTTGACAGATTAGTTACTAGCAAATATACGTATCTACAACAATAGTGTTTTCATATATTGAGATAGCTGTTGTCGGATGAATGTAATTTTTTTCGTTGTTCCTATTTTCAAGCCTCACATTCTTAATAGTTTTAGTTTAATTGTGCTTCTCCTTTCATTTATTCAAAACAATAGCATAGTGTTTGATGTAGTGGTTGTTTTGCAAAACAGTATTTCACTTACATTTGCATACATTGAAAACGCAAGCTAATAACACGGACAAAGCGGCTGGTAAAACCAGACGATACATACGCAGACTGTGGTACTCATTTATTTTCTTTCTGGTGGCCTTATTGCTGCTAGTAATAGGAATTGAAAATGGAATGGTAGGGTATATGCCCTCACTGGCCGAATTAGAGAATCCTCAGAGTGCGGTTTCATCAGAAGTACTAGCGGTGGACGGTACACTGCTGGGAAGGTATTACGTACTTGATAGATCGAACAGCAAATTCAACGAAATATCTCCTAATATTGTCAATGCACTGCTTGCAACAGAAGATGCCCGGTTTTATGACCACGCAGGCATAGACCCTGTAGCTACTATAGCCATACCGTTTTATGTGTTGATGCACAAAAAGCGCGGGTCGTCCACCATTACCCAGCAGCTTGCCAAAAACCTATTCCCCCGCAAAAGCGAAAGCGTGTTCACGCTCCCATTCATGAAATTGAAAGAATGGGTACTTGCTGTAAAGCTGGAAAGAAACCTTACCAAACAAGAAATTATTACCTTATATCTCAACACTGTTCCTTTTGGTGATAATGTTTATGGTATTAAAAATGCCTCACTAACGTTTTACAACAAAACACCCGACAATGTAAATATTGATGAGGCCGCTGTGCTGGTAGGTATGCTTAAGGCAAACTCAACCTACAACCCTCGTACTCGCCCCAAACGTGCAAAAGAGCGCAGAAATGTGGTACTGGAGCAGATGCACAAGTACAACTATATTACCGAAGCTCAACTAGAGACACTCAAATCGCAGGAAACACCACTCGACTATCACAAAATAGATTATCACGATGGTATTGCGCCCTACTTCAGGCAGGTGGTAGAGCAGTATGTAAAACAAGCGTGCAAAGACCTGAAAAAGCCCGATGGCACTAATTATGATATATACAAAGACGGGCTTAAAATATATACTACTATAGACATGAGAATGCAACGCTACGCTGAAGAAGCAGTGCAGGAGCATCTTACCAGTCTTCAGAAGCAGTTTGTAGCACAGCCTGGCTATGTAGATGGTGCTGTATGGAAGCGTAAAGGAAACGTGCAAACGATAATCAACAACGCCATCAAAGCTAGTGACAGGTACCAGATGCTGCGCAATCAGGATAAAAGCGAAAAAGCAGCTATTGCCGAAATGGCAAAGCCAATAAAAATGAAAGTTTTTGCTTGGAACAGTAAGAGGTCTATAGATACGTTTATGAGTCCTATAGACTCTATCAAATACATGAAGCTATTTTTACAGGCGGGCTTCATGGCTATGGATCCGTTTACAGGAGAGGTAAAGGCGTGGGTAGGTGGCATAGACCACAACTTCTTTATGTACGATCACGTCAACATCAATACCAAAAGGCAGGTTGTTTCTACCATAAAACCACTGTTGTATTCTTTTGCTATAGATAACGGATTTTCGCCTTGTGGTATTGTATCCACCGCACCTCAGGAGTTTCCGAACATGGAAACACCCTATGATGCTGGTGGCTCTGATGAAGGTGATATCATGATGATGACAGCTTTGGCAAAGTCTATCAACAATGCTGCTCTGTACATTCTAAAGCAAGTAGGTATTGAGCCATTTATTGATTTTGCACATAAATGTGGTATTACCAGCCGTATGGATGCTTTCCCTTCTGTAGCACTGGGTGTTTCTGATATTTCTTTGTTCGAGATGCTAGGTGCTTATAGTATGTTTCCTAATGGAGGTATGCATACCGACCCTTATTTCCTGATAAAAATTGAAGATAAAAACGGTATGCCTGTTAAGAGTTTTGCAGCCAAACAAAAAGAACTCATCAATAGCAATACTGCGTTTAAGATGGTGAAGATGATGAGAGGAGTGGTGAATGCTGGTACCGGAGGTCGTCTTAGGTACAGGTATGGCATACACAATGATGTAGCTGGTAAAACAGGTACTACCAACAATCAGGCCGATGCATGGTTTATAGGTTATACGCCTCAGTTGCTGGCTGGTTCATGGGTGGGCTGCGATGATAGGGAGTTTCGTTTTCGTAGTGAGCGTCTAGGGCAGGGTGCTGCTGCGGCACTACCTATCTGGGCTTACTTTATGAGGCGTGTATATGCAGATAGTAAAACTGGTATAGATCCCAACAAAAGATTTGAACAGCCTGCAGGGTTTGATGATTGTCAGGCAGATGCTACTATGCTGGATGGTGTGAAGCAAACCGATAATCCTGACAGCGACATAGAAGAAACTTTCCGCCGCCCAGCAGTAGATGTTGATGAATAATACTGTTTGGTAACAATAGAATTGAAGTTAAAAATGCCTGAGTGATTTTGTCATCTCAGGCATTTCTGATTTTATGGAAATACTATAATTCCGTTATGGATTTGGCGTATCCAGAAGTATCAATCCAAAAGCGGAGATTGA
>JBIKKS010000149.1:0-5748 GCA_044360235.1 Flavipsychrobacter sp.
TATCACCTTCAGAGTAGCCTTAGGGTATGCAGCCTTTAGTTTATCTGCCTCTTCTGCTGCTACCTGTATGTCAGTAGTACCTTGCAGAATCAAGACTGGTATAGCTAGTTTTTTAATTTCGTCTTGTGGGTCGTATTTGATCCATGATGCTATATATGGCTGAATAGATGGACGAAACAGAGGTGCAAGAGTTTCATCTACGTTTTTAAGTTCATGGCCATTCTGTAGGCTATCTAGCATAAAAGCTGCCTTGAGAGATAGCTCTTCCGACTGAGCAGCTATTTGCCTTACTATAATTTTATCGGCGCGTTCTGCTATGCCTGCCACCGATATATAACCCGACACGGGTTCTTTGGCAGCAGCAAGCATACCTACAAGCGACCCTTCGCTATGACCCAATATGTGTACTGATGAAAATCGATTGTCATTTTTAAGCATTTTCACTATACCCACGGCATCATTAACCATATCTTCAAACTTCAGTTTGGATTCATCCTTCAGCGCAAGAGCACTACCAGCCACGCCACGCTTATCGTAACAAAGCGAAGCAATACCAGCATTGAACAGTGAATCTGCTATCATTTTGTAAGCATTGCTGTTGACAGTAGTTGACTGATTACCATTTCGGTCGGTAGGGCCAGAGCCAGCTATAATAAGCACTACTGGTATAGGCTTTTTGCTTTCAGGAGCTTGTATCGTTCCTTTTATGCTACCAGTTGGCGACTTGTAAGTAAAATTAGAATTGTCGGGTATATTGCTTTGTTCTTCTTGCAAGGGTAAAAACCTAAAAACCTCCAGCTTTTTGTCTTTATCTAGCCCCACTACCAGCGTAAGTGCAGCATTGGCAAAAGTAGCTTTGTAATAGTTAGCCTGTTGTTCTTGCCTAGTGAATGTATATGATTTCATTTCGCCCACCTGCTGTGTGAGCTTTTCCATCATTTCCTGTGTTTTGGGGAGAGGAAGCAATGACTGTATGCGTGGCGCAAACATATTGAATACATCTTCGTACTGCTTGTTGTTGTACAAAGTCTGAAACTTATTGACAGCCACATCTACATCGGCACGAGACTGGGCACCAGCAATGGATGTAAGCAACAGGCAAAATGACAGGGTAAGAAATAATCTGATTTTCATAAATAAATACTTTAGTGCTACATGCATACACAGCATATAACGGTACTGCAAATTACCCGAAAATAATCAGACCTCAAAAGCATACATTAATGCATAGCCTCTGACATGTCGATGGGTTTTGCTTTTTGTTGTTTTACAAGAAGTACAAATGGAATACAGAATAAAAACATAAGCCCTATAAACATAAATACATCCATGTAGGATAGCACAGCGGCCTGCTTCATTACCATGTAGTCGAGCGACTGGTGGGCACTACTAAGGGCTTTATCGGGTGAATACCCTTTTGCCATAAAATTGCGTTGCAAACCCAATACTCGTTGCTGCACAGCTGGGTCATCTACAGCAAGGTGTGACACCAAAGCACTGCGGTGGACAACGTTTTGGCGAGCCATATAAGTAGTGATAAGCGCAATGCCGAATGAGCCTCCCAATTGGCGCATCATGCCTGTAAATGAAGCCCCTTGCCCTATCTGCTGCCCGGTGAGTGTAGACAATGATAGAGCGGTAATAGGTATAAACAACATACCCATGCCTACCCCACGGGCAATAAGCATCCAAAAGAAAGCAGATTCGCCAGTATCGGGCGTTAGAATTTTGTATCCCCAAAAGCTGTATACAAAAAAAATGAGCATACCAAGCGCTACTAAGTACTGCTGTTTGGCTCCTTTCTGCAACATTTTACCAATAAGCGGCATCATAAAAGCGGTAGTCAATGCAGCTGGTATCATAAGCGCCCCTGACTGCTGAGAGGTCCAGCCGAGAATAGACTGCGTGTATAGTGGAATTATGAAAGTAGACCCATATAATCCAAATCCCAGAATAAACGACAAAATAGTACCAACTCGAAGGTTGCCGTTTTTGAGCACGCGTAGTTCTACAATTGGATTGCGGGCTGTGAGCTCGCGCCAAACAAAAAAGAAGAATGCAAAAACAGCCGCAACTGTGAGCATCGTAATGATGTTGCTATTGAACCAGTCATCTTCTTGACCACGCTCTAATACATACTGAAGTGACCCTACAGATAGTGCCAAAAGACCGATACCTGCCCAGTCTACATCTTTGGCAGCTTTTTTCTCAGCGTATTTAGGGCTGCGTACATACTGGATGGTGAGTATAGCTGCAATAATTCCGATGGGAATGTTGATGTAAAATATATAAGGCCACGAATAATGATCTACTATATAGCCTCCCAATGGTGGACCCAACGTGGGACCTATGATAACCCCCAAGCCATAAATTGCCTGCGCCATACTCCGTTTTTCGGGAGGATAGCTTTCTGTGATAATGGTTTGAGAGGTAACCAGCAGCGCGCCACCGCCTAAGCCCTGAATAAAACGAAAGAATACGAGCTCCCAAATACCATTGGCATTGCCACATAAAAACGAAGAAACAGTGAATATAATAATCGAAGCAGCAAAGTAGTTGCGCCTACCAAACTGTGCCGCCAACCAAGATGTCATGGGTACTATAATAACATTGCCTATAGCATAGGCAGTGATAACCCATGCTATTTCGGTAAGTGTGGCACCAAGATTGCCTCTCATTTCATTGAGGGCCACATTGACAATAGTAGTATCTACTATCTCTAGCAGGGCACAAAAAATAGCTGTGATGGTAATTATAACTCTCCGTGGTCCGTACTCGACCAGTGATTCCTGCTCCATTAAATAGTATAATTCAGATTGTCATTTTATATTATTCCACATGCACATCTACACTCACATTCATACCTGGTCTCAACTCGCGCGCAGCAGGGTTGTTGCCGGTGAATTCTATTTTAACCGGTAATCTCTGCACAACCTTAACGAAGTTGCCAGAAGCATTATCGGGTGGCAATAGTGCGAAACGAGATCCAGTAGCAGGTGAAAATGAGGCTACTTTTCCTTTAAACTCCAAATGAGGGAAAGCATCTACTTTGATAGTCACTGTTTGACCTGTATGCATTTTGGTAAGCTGCGTTTCTTTAAAATTAGCTACTACCCAAGGCTCTGTATCCATAACCACACTGAACAACATTTGACCCGCCTGCAATAACTGACCTACATGTACATTTATCTTAGATACTTTACCATCTTGTGGGGCAGTTATAACTGTATACGACAGGTTAAGTTCGGCATTAGAAAGATCGGCCCTGCGCTGCATGATATTAGCACTAACTACACCTACCTGCTGTGCTGTAGCGACACTCTGAGATGATACCGCCCTAACCTGACGAATGGTAGCATTTTTCTGATCTGTAAGAACTTGTAGTTGTCTTTCAGCAATCATTTTGGCAGCTTCTGCCTGCTCGAACTGCTGTAAGGTAATGGAATGATCCTTTATAAGATTGGCATATCGTTCATAATCTTGCGTAGCACGCTTCAGCGTGATTTTAGCTGCTTCGATTTGTGCATCTGCTGTAGCGACATTGGCCTGGTAAGAATATACATTGGCTCTGGATGCAGCGGTGCTAGCATTGGCTACGGACAAGTTTTGTTCTACTGCGGCAAGTGCTGCTTTTGCCTGCTCTACCTGTATGAGCTCGCTACGGTTATCAAGTATAATGAGTGTATCGCCTTTTTTTACTTTCTGATTGTCTTTTATCCTTATTTCGGTTACATAACCAGAAACACGTGGAATAACCGGGCTGATATTAGCCTCTACCTGAGCATCTTCCGTCTCTTCGTGGTGCTGCGCGTGAATGTACTTAGTGATTCCAAATGTACCACCCACCCCTACTAGCAACACAAATACTAGCATGAATTTTTTGTTGGTCTTTTTGGGTGCTTGGTCTTGTGTATTTTGTTGATTGCTCATGATATTGAATGATTGATGTTATTATATTTTTTATTGTTTTAGAGTACCAGCAGTTTGTTCTAGTTTTTTGTAAGCAACCGCTGCATCAGCTTTAGAAAATGCATAATTCAGTTTGGCTTGCAACTGAGCTACATCAGCATCCAAAAGTTCGGTAGTGGTAACCAAGCTGTTGTCGTACTTGTTTTTGGTGATGCGGTAATTCTCATTGGCTTGTTCCACTGACTTTTTGTAAACGTCTACCTTTCTTACACTTACTATATAGTTTTGATAAGAGTTGTATACCTCTAATCTTACTTGGTCGGCAAGGATACCATCGGCCGCCTGTGCCTGATGTAACCGTGCTTTGGCAGCATCTACTTTTGCACTTGTTTTGTATAACGAAGCAAGATCATATTGTAGCCCAATACCTAGATTGAGCGCATTTGTAAGCGTGAGTAAATTTGGGATATTAGCTGCTACATAGCCACCTGTGAGTGCCAAAGAAGGATAATATGCGCCAGTGGTAGCCTTGACAGCAGTGCCGGCTGCTTGTATACGCAATGCCAGTGCTGCGCGGTCTTTGCGATTGGTTAGCGCTTTTTCAACCCAGTCATTGATAGTACTAGGTAAAGGAGCTACTTCAAAACCAGTACTATCGGGGCGCAGGACAGTATTTACAGGCAAACCCAGCATTAGATTCATGTTAACATTGGCAATATTCAGATTATTCTCTGCATCCAATAGTGAGAGTTCTATATTGGATAGTTGCAGTTGTGCTTTTAATAAGTCGTTTCGGGCCATAATGCCATTGCGCTCCATATTAGTAAAGTCAACTACTCTTTGTTGTTCTCTCTCCATATTCTCCTTTACAAGTGCTACTGACTTGTGCGCTTTGTATAGATTACTGTATGCACTAATAACATTTTGTATCACCTCTTCTTTGTCCTTTTCAACATCTAAGCGGGCAGCCTGCTCCAAATATTTAGCAGACTCAATACCGTATTTAACCCTAAAACCAGCAAATAAAGGCACAGAGGCATTTACCAAGGCGTAAGCAGCCTGATCGACCTTTGGTGTGCTATTGCCTGTATTTTCCTCGCCTGGTTGTGCACTAGAAGTATTTATCTTCAGGTTTATATCTGGTGCATTGAGCCTGAGGTAAGAGCCGGTCGCCTTGATATCGGGCAATCGATTGTTGCGAGACTCGCGAAGCATGGCTAGTGCTTCTTCTACTTTGGCATCTGCTATTTTTAGTTTACCACTGTTTTGCAAACTCATATTTATAGCATCTGCCAGTGGCAGTCGGCGAACATCCTGAGCCCAAACAGGAGATAAACTGATGAATGTGGAAATAATAGCCACTACTGGTTTTATTAATCTATGCTTCATTGGTAAGTATTACTTTAAAAAGTCTTTTTAAATGACTGCTCAATTTGTTAATCATATATTGTGTATACTCAGCCTCGCTGAGGTGTTGTAGCTTATTAATATCCTTGTAGAAACGCTGTGAAATAATCATTTGGCTGACCGTACCCACCATGGTATTCATCATAAGTGGTATATCTATATCCTCTATGAATTGCCCATTGTTTTGGCCTTCTCGAATCAATTTTTCTATGGAGACTATGTTTCGCTTTTTCAATTCATATATAAGCTGTGGTACACCACCATTTTTGTCTACCAATTGTTCCAACAACATGATTTTCTGAAATTGCTGCTGGTTCATGAATTTGTTGACATAATCATCAATGAGCGTGTATAGTTTATCGAGACTAGACAACTCTGTGTTCAGCAACAGGTTTTCTACTTTCAGCCTCATTACATTAGTTTTCTGTTCGA
>JBIKKS010000150.1:0-5738 GCA_044360235.1 Flavipsychrobacter sp.
CGAGAGTGGTGCCACAGATACTGTCGACCCTTTGGCTGGCTCTTATTATGTAGAATCACTCACTAATGACATAGAAGATGCTGCCTGGAATATTATCAACAAAATTGACGCGATGGGTGGCTCTGTAAAGGCAATAGAGCAGCACTATATGCAAGACGAAATTGCGCGATCTGCATATGCGTACAACAATGCGATCGAAGATGGTAGTAAGATAATAGTAGGAGTAAACAAATTCACTTCTGCCGAAATGAGTAAGCCGTCTTTGTTGAAAATTGATGATTCCATCAGAATCGTTCAGACCGAGAAACTAGCTAAGTTAAGGGCGGTACGAGACAATGATAAAGCCATGGCATGTCTGGCCTCTATCAAACAGAAAGCATTGGGCACAGATAACATTATGCCATCTGTAATAGATGCAGTGGAAAATCTATGCACACTTGGTGAGATAGCCGATGTACTCAGAGATATTTGGGGAGAATATAGAGGGTGATATTTTATTGTAACTTAAAGGAACAGCTCCTGCTACTTAAAGTTATTAACCTACGGCCTGTCTGGTGGCTTTGTATGTTTATTTGCCATCTTTGTTGGTTAAACAAATTCATATATTCAACTCCTTTACTCAGATTTTACTTAACGACAAGTTTTCTTACTTTGCTTTTGCCCAGAGCGTAAACCTGCTCATGGCTACAAAAAGTAGATCATATTTAATATTGGGTCTGTTAGGAATAGTATTGCATTGTATAATATACCATCAAGGTATTTTTTGTTTTTTGTAGCTTTTAATGCCAATCTTATTTATATTTTATTTTATAATATTACATAAAATATTCGCTATTTTATAAATAATGTCAAGCCAAAATTTTGACTGGTTAAATTTTCTCTTCTTTAACATTTCTTCTACGTTATCATTATTTTAATAAAACGTAAATGCAGTATTATTAGCATTTTATGTAATAATTATTGTGCTAAGGAAATACTTTTTTGCACCTATTTTTAATACCAAATTACACCTAAAATAGCATTATTGCCAAAACTGCAGTTTGCAATAAGCATGTCGGAAATCTATACAACATAAAATATTTAAGTATTAAAGTAAATAAACAATTGTATTATGAAAAGAGTGTTACTAGTATTAGTTTCAATTTGTTTGAGTTTTTCTGGTTTTACCCAAACAGCTGCCAGTTACATTTTTTCACGCTCCAGTGCTACTTTTTCCGATATAAGTGGGATGGGCGGAACTGTTGCTTACACAACCATGAGTAGTAGCAGTGGTCTTGCTACTTCTATTCCTATTGGTTTCACATTCAAATATTGCGGAGTAAACTACACTACTCTTTCTACTTGCGCCGAAGGCTGGATTTCACTGAGTGGTGCCACATCTTCTACTTCAGGCAACAGTTCTATAACATCTGCACCCAACGGTGGTGTCGGTTTTCTAATGCCCTTCTGGGACAATTTAACTGGATCAGGCAGAACAGCTTACAGACTCACGTCTGGTACTGCTCCTAACAGGGTCTTTACAATACAATGGGGGTCAAACTCTACAGGTTGGGGAACATCTACCGGTGGTGGTACAGCTTGTTTTCAGGTGAAACTATTTGAGGGTACTAACGTTGTTCAGTTTTTATATGGCACAACTTCTTTTTTCAGTAGCTCTGCTACCATTGGTATACTCAACTCTCACTCTGATTATCAAACATTGCAAGGACAAACTTCTTTTACTTCATCAAGCTCATCATTCTATGCTTCTTGTACAGCAACCCCTACTACCAATACTATTCTTACCTACACCCCTCCTCCATCACTTACTGCCACACCTTCT
Source organism: Flavipsychrobacter sp. (assembly GCA_044360235.1). Lineage (GTDB taxonomy): Bacteria > Bacteroidota > Bacteroidia > Chitinophagales > Chitinophagaceae > Nemorincola. The sequence goes on from JBIKKS010000150.1 coordinate 1,823, forward strand.
TCACTAGCCTTCGGCGCAGTAACTACAGGTACTAACTCAGCAGCTCAAATTATTTCGCTCAATGGTATAAATCTCAACCCTGCATCTGGAAACGTTACAGTTTCTGCACCTTCAAATTTTCAGGTTTCTAACGACGGTTCTACCTGGGTGTCTTCGTATAATGTTTCATATTCTTCAGGTACTATTACTGCCAACACAGTTTATGTAAGATTTAATCCTTCTTCTTCCATCGCATATAGCGGCAACGTAACACTGAGTGGTGGTGGTTTATCACCTTCAGTTACTGTACCTGTTTCTGGTACAGGTGCTGCTATTTGTTCGGGTACACCTACCCCTGGCACAGCCACTGCGTCACCCACAGCCGCCGGCACTACAACTCCCATTACTTTAAACCTGACTGGAACCACTGTTTCAGGTGGACTATCATTCCAATGGCAATCATCTGCCGATGGTTCTACCGGATGGACTAACATTAGTGGGGCTACTACTTTGGTGCATGTACTTTCTGGCATAACTGCCAATACATATTATAGATGCATTGTTACTTGTACCGCTTCCTCTATTTCTTCTACTTCGTCAAATGTACTGGTTACCTATTTTGCTCCATCTTCTTGTACGCCTACCTTCTTTTATGCTTGTTCTACTTACCCTATGAATACGAGTATCGCATCACTTATAGGTTTTTCTGGTTCCATTACAGATCCATCTACTACTTGTGCTACTAACTATATTGATCTTACAGCTTCCACATCCGTTACATTGATGAAGGGAAACACTTATAATGTAACTGTTAATACTACTACATCCTATTTCTCTTTTTTTAAGGTGCAGATGTGGATAGATTTTGATGGTAATGGTACCTTTATTGCAAGCGAAAGTGTAGGCGGAACAAACACTATTACCAGTTCCACCCAAGTTATACCTATTACTATTCCTGCTGGTGTAGCCACCGGTACATTCAGAATGAGGATAGTAGGGGTATACGATACTCCGTTTTATCCTTCTATTCCTCCATGCCCCACCACAGCTAACAACTATGGTAATGTGAGAGATTATCGCGTTACTATCATAAATCCACCAGCAGTCATTACACACACACCAACATCATTAAATTTGGGCAATGTAAGTGTGAGTTCTACATCTGCTGCAAGTGTTTTTTCTGTAACGGGCACATACATGACATCTTCTCCTATTACTGTTAGTTCCAGTTCTTCAAATTATGAGTTTTCATTCAATGGCTCTACTTGGTTTTCTACACCCCAGTCTTACTCATTTACAGTACCTGGTTTCACAAATATTCCTATTTATGTTAGGTTCTTACCTACAGCATTGGGTGTAGTTTCTTCTAATATTTCAATTTCAGGTGGTGGGTTATCCTCCACTTATACCATGTCCGTAACTGGTAATGGCGTTAACCCATGTACTGGTACACCCACTGCTGGTACTGCCACTTCTACTTTATCTGCTGCGGGTTCTGCTACACCAGTTACTTTAAATTTAACCGGTTCTACAGTTGCAGGTAGTTTATCTTATCAGTGGCAATCATCTACTACCGGTACATCTGGTTGGTCTGATATAAGTGGTGCCACAAATATGTCGCATACCCTACCAGGGGTCACATCTACATTATTTTATAGATGTGTAGTCACTTGTATACCATCTTCACAGTCATCTACTTCTTCCAATGTATTGATAACTTATTTTGCACCCTCTTCTTGTACACCTACTTTCGCTAATACCTGCTCCAGTTACCCTATGAACACCAGTATAGCATCGCTTATAGGTTTTTCCGGTTCCATAACAGATCCATCTACTACTTGTGCTACTAATTATATAGATCTTACTTCTTCTACATCTGTTACCCTTATGAAGGGGAACACCTACAATGTCACTGTTAATGTTACTACATCCTATTTCTCTTTTTTTAAGGTGCAGATGTGGATCGATTTTGATGGAAATGGAGCATTTACATCAGGAGAAACAGTAGGTGGTACGAACACTATCTCAAGTTCTAACCAGGTTATTCCTATTAATATTCCGGCGGGTGTAGCTTCTGGCACATTCAGAATGAGGATTGTAGGGGTTTATGATACTCCGTTTTACCCTTCTATTCCGTCTTGCCCTACCACTTCCAACGGCTATGGTAATGTAAGAGATTACCGTGTTACAATTATAAATCCACCAGCAGAGGTGGTACATACTCCAACATTAATGAATTTTGGCAATGTGAGTATCAGCACAGTATCTGCTGCTAGGGTATTTACTGTAACGGGCACTTACATGACATCTTCTCCTGTTACAGTTAGTACTGGGTCTTCACATTATGAGTTTTCTTTCAATGGTTCTACTTGGTTTTCTACACCACAGTCATACTCATTTACAGTGCCCGGCTTCACTAATATTCCTATTTATGTCAGATTTTCGCCTACTGCTACTGGCGTAGTTACATCTGATATTTCAATCTCTGGTGGTGGGCTTACCGCTACATATTCTATGCCCATTACTGGTAATGGTGTAAACCCATGTACTGGTACCCCCACTGCAGGTACTGCTACTACTACTTCACTTACTGCTGGTACTTCTACACCGGTAACATTAAATTTATCTGGTACTTCTGTTGTCGGTGGTTTGACTTTTCAGTGGCAATCGTCTGCTACAGGTACCTCAGGCTGGTCTAATATATCTGGAGCTACAAATATGTCGCATACCCTGCCCGGGGTTTCGGCTACATTATATTACCGATGTATAGTTACTTGTACAGCATCTTCACTATCTTCTACATCTTCAAATGTATTGATAACTTACTTTGCACCTTCTTCTTGTACACCTACCTTCTTTTATGCTTGTTCTGGTTACCCTATGAACACGAGCATAGCATCGCTTATAGGTTATTCTGGTTCCATAACAGATCCATCTACTACTTGTGCTACTAACTATATTGACCTTACTGCTTCTACTTCTGTTACATTGATGAAGGGAAATACCTATAATGTTACTGTCAATACCTCTACAACTTACTTTTCATTTTTTAGAGTGCAAATGTGGATAGATTTTGACGGAAATGGAGCGTTTACATCAGGAGAAACAGTAGGTGGTACTAGCACTATCTCAAGTCCCACTCAGGTTATTCCTATTACTATTCCTTCGGGCGCCGCCTCAGGCACATTCAGAATGAGGATAGTAGGGGTTTATGATACTCCATTTTACCCTTCTATTCCTTCTTGTCCTACTACTTCAAACAACTACGGAAATGTAAGAGATTACAAAGTAACGATCATCAGTCCTCCACCTGCCATAACTAACAGTCCTGCAGTAATTGATTTTGGTTATGTAGGTGTCAGTACTACATCCGCTACTAGGATATTTACAGTAAATGCCGTTAATATGACTTCAAGTCCTTTAACGGTAAGCACTGGTTCTTCACTTTTCCAGTTTTCATTCAATGGATCTACTTGGTTCACTACACCTCAAACTTATTCTTTTTCAGTACCTGGCTTCACTGGTGTACCAATTTATGTGAGGTTCTCTCCTACTGCACTAGGACCAGAATCAACTGAAATTTCGATTTCAGGCGGTGGATTATCTACTGCACGTTTATTACCAGTATATGGAGAGGGCGTAAACGTGTGTACTGGTACACCTTCTCCGGGCACTGCATCTATTTTGCCTACAGCAGGTACAGCTTCTACTCCTTTTACTTTATCATTGGCTGGGTACACCACTTCATCTGGTCTTACTTTTCAGTGGCAATCTGCGCCCACTAGTTCAGGTACTTGGACCAACATTTCTGGAGCCACAAATGCTACCTACAACTTCACTGGTATATCAAGTACAGTCTTTTACAGGTGTATTATCACTTGTACCCCAAGTGGATCTTCTGCTATATCAAATGTTATTTCTGCTGGACCACTTCCTG
>JBIKKS010000451.1:0-5731 GCA_044360235.1 Flavipsychrobacter sp.
TGCACAAGGCGGATGCTATGGTTATAACTGGTTATGTGGTGGCAGATGAATTGGGTTTGCCTTTAGATTCTGTATTGGTCTATTCGGCAGATAAGGCTGCGAGGACTGTTACAGACAAGCGGGGTTATTTTAAGCTGGTGCTGCCACTGCCTGTATCAGATGCTCAGGTAGAAGCTCGCAACAAGGTGCTGTTTGCCAGACAAGGATACACTACCGAGGTAAGACAGCGGTTTGATATGTGGCCCAATGGAGATGCTATGCTGAAGATAAGGCTGACCCGTGGTAGTGGTGTACATACAGTAGACATAGTGAAGAAAAGAGAACCCATGAGAGCCGTAATTAATAAGTAACACAGTGTAACTGCTATGCGCGGCTAAATGAATAACCCAAATAAAGAATAGTATGAAAACCCTAAGGATTTTACTGGTCATATTACTGCCATGCCTGCGGGTAATGGCACAGCCTTGTACGCCCGGTGCTACTATAAGGGTGGGTACAGACTGCTCCTGCAACGACTGCACAGATGTAACGGTTATGAGCTTGGAGTCGTATGTAAGTTCAGGGCTAGACGATGAGTGGATACCCTCGTGGAACATAGAGTCGCTGAAGGCGGGCTCAGTAGCATATCGCAGCTATGGCGCATACTATATCAACAATCCTTACAGTGGCGTTTATGACCTAGCAAATACTACTTGTAAGCAAGTATGGGAGGCTGGCTCATCTGCCAATTGTGTGGCGGCAGCTACAGCCACAGCAGGGCAAGTACTGAGCCAGGGTGTGGGCGGGCCTATAGCTAGGTCTGAGTATGCTGCCGAGACGAATAACTTTGGTTGTGGCGATGGTTTTTCTGGCTGCACCACTTGTGGCACACCTTCATGGCCGTGCATCAGCGATCCGGTTTGTGCAGGTAAGGCTGCTTTTGGGCATTGGCGGGGCATGTGCCAGTGGGGCTCGCAGCGGTGGGCACTATCTGGCCAAAACTATACATGGATACTCAATCATTACTACAATCCGGGCAATGTGTATGTATGTACGGGTTCTTCTACCGCTTGTTCGCCCGTTACCGGCAATGATTATTGCTTTGGGCCGCCGGCGCCACCGGTGCTTACGGTGGGTAGCACTTGTAGCTACACTAATGGCACTACTTGTGGGGCCACAGTATCTATTGGCACAGGTAGTAGCTGCAGCGTGAGCGGCAGCAATACCAATGTACGCGATGTGTGGTACGCATTTGTAGCTACTGGCAGTGCGCACAACATTGTAGTGCAGAGTGGCGAGAACTTTGATGCAGTGGTAGAGGTGTATGGTAGTGCTTGCTCTACTGCCACACGCATAGGCACATGCACCAATGCTGCTGGAGAGGGCCTGCCGGAAACGGTAACACTTACCACGCTCACCGCTGGTAGTACATACTACATACGGGTATACGACTATCACGAGAATGTCCATACATCATTGCCGGGTGGTGCTACATTTTCTATTTGTGTGCATACACCCTGCTCACCGCAGCCAGTTGCCAATTTTATAGCTTCGCAAACTACGGGTCTGTGTCCTTTCTACGTCAACTTTTTCGACATGTCGGCGACAACAGGTGCGGTGTCCCGATTGTGGACTATTTATAACGGAGGAAGTACACCCATTACAACCACCACGCAGAATCCTACGAGCATTTTATACAATGTATTTGGTGCGTACCTCGTAAAGCTGACCGTTACAGATGCGTGTGGCAGCGATACAAAATACGTGTCCGGCTATATAAATGTAACAGGCGGACCCTGTGCAGTAGGTATAGAAGAGCCGCAGTTGCAGCCGCTGCTAGATGTGTACCCTAACCCCACTGCAGGTAGTTTTGTTGTGAGCAGTTCACAGCCTATTACCGATATCACAGTTGTCAATATGGTAGGTCAACAGGTATTATGCCCGATGCAGCTACAAAACGATGGCAAGGTATGTGAGGTAAGCCTAGCCGCTCAGCCATTCGGAGTGTACATTCTTACCATCCATACACAAGCTGGTATGCTGAAGCGCAAAATTGTGAAGGAATAGTACCTATTTACCCATAGCCTATACGTATCTGCCCCCAGTTATGGGTTTGGTGTATTATCTGTAAATTTGTTGGCTCAATACTTACAATGAAATCATTTAATGTACCGGTGCAATACCGCAGTCCGCTGATTAGTGCTATAAAGAATAAGAGAAAGGCTGACGATAAAATGAAACGCGACTTTACACCCAGTATACTCACTGTGGGGTCACTTCAGGTGGTATTGGCCAGACATTTTGGGTTTTGTTATGGTGTTGAGAATGCTATTGAAATAGCTTTCAGGGCAGTAGAAGAGAATCCAGGAAAGCGTGTTTTTCTGCTTAGCGAAATGATACACAATCCGGGTGTGAATGCTGACCTTGTGGGGCTGGGTGTGCAGTTTATAATGGATACCAAGGGCAACATGCTCATGGGCTGGGATGACCTCTCTGCCGAAGATGTGGTGATAATACCCGCCTTTGGTACCACGCTGGAGCTAGAGGCACAGCTACGTAGCAAGGGGATAGACCCCACCCACTACGAAACCACCTGCCCATTTGTGGAAAAAGTATGGAATCGTGCCGAAAAAATAGGCAATGACGGCTACACAATAGTAGTACATGGCAAGCCCGGTCACGAAGAAACAAGGGCTACCTTCTCGCATAGCAAGGCTAACACACCTACTGTAGTAGTGAAGGATATGGATCAAACTATATTGCTAGGTCAATACATGACTGGGCAGCGGGCTTCTGATGGGTTTTATACCGACTTCAAGGGGCAGTATTCAGAAGGATTTGATGTGCAGAAAGATATGCAACGCATAGGAGTGGTAAACCAGACCACTATGCTGGCAAGCGAAACCCAAGCTATAGCCGACTACCTGAGGCAGCAGATACTGGCGCACTATAATGTGCCTGCCAGCGAATCGGCAAGCCGATTTGCCGACACCCGCGATACATTGTGCTACGCCACTAACGATAATCAGGGAGCTGTGCAGGGTATGCTGGCGCATGATGCGGATTTGGCCATAGTGATAGGGGGCTACAACAGTTCCAATACATCGCATCTGGCGGAGTTATGCGCACAGAAGTTGCCTACTTATTACATCAATAACGAAGATTGTCTGGTATCTGCCAGCGAGATCAGACATTTTGACGAGCATACCCATACCGAACTCATTACTGCTGGTTATTTACCTGCTACCCATCCGCTCAGGGTTATGATAACCTCAGGTGCTTCTTGCCCCGATTCTTTGGTGGAGCGGGTTATTCATCGTCTTGCTGCTATCACAGGTAATGATAATGCCCTGCCATCGGTATTGGAGCAATGGCAATAGGGGATACAATCTTTTATTGACGGGCAGTACGGTAATACTGATATACTACAGTGTTTTTGTTGCCCAGCACGGGGTCGGTGGTAGTGGTGCTGTCTGTGCGCATTATGTCTGTGCTATACTCTGTAAGCGTGTAAGGTTTGCCATTGGTGTAGTCTATGCACAGCCATTTGTTGGTGCCGGTTTTGTCGTAGCGGTGTATTATTTTCTGCACGGGCAGTGGTTGCAGTTTGCCTGTTGCATCTTTGTAGGTATGTGTGTGGTCGGTATATGTTTTTATGACAGACACGTAGCGCAGCAGTTGGTGGTCGCTCAGAGTGTCGGGTAGCAGAGTGTTGTGGCTGCCGTTGTTATATTCCAGTTTCAGCGTGGTGTCGGCTATGGTTTTGGTGCCAGCAAAGCAGAAGTCAGGCAGCAGCACTGTTTTTCGTGTATCAGCAGGTGTAGGCTGTCTGCCAAACACATCCATAGGGTCGTCTATCACATAGTTGAACACCGGAACACGCTCTTTCTCCGTGTCCTTTTTTTTGCCTTTTTGTGCGGCGGCTGGCAAGCTTAGTAACATTATGGCTACTGTTAGGGTTGTTTTCAGGTTAGTCATATTGGTACAGTTTGTGTTTTTCTATCAGGTTTATCAGTAGTTGCGGATACTTTGGGTTGGTGGCATAGCCCGCTTTTTTCAGTCCTTTTGCCCAGCCTTTGTAGTCTTCTCTGTCTAGCTCAAAAAGACCACTGTATCGTTTGTTTTTTAGAAAAGCCGAGTGGTCATGAAACGATGCCTCGGCATGTCTGTATCGCCTGAAGCATTCGTTGGGTTTATCATCATCTATATGATAGGTTTTACCATTCCAGTCTTTGGTGCATTTTATCCCAAAGTGGTTGTTGGCTCGGCGCGCCAGTTCGCTATTGCCATTGCCTGATTCTAGTATGCCTTGCGCCAATGTGATGCTGGCGGGTATACCATGCTGTTTCATTTCCTTGCGGGCAATTTTTTTGTAGGTGGCTATGTATTCTTCTGTCGTTATTTTGTTGCGTGCTGCTTTTTGCTGCTGGTGCAGCTTGCGGTTGCACGACGAAAACAATACAAGTACCAACAGACAAAACAGATAAAAACGGTGCATATAGCTAAGTGAGCATGATAGCTCACGAAAATAAGCAAAACTGCTGTAGTATGGGTTGATGTCATGATTTTTAGATTTTTACATCTTTATTTCCAATTAACTTGTCAAAATACCCCTAACTTAGCACTGTTATGGCAATGCGTGCTAATTATACTGGAGTTGGGAAGGATACTATTGTCATGTATATTGACATGAACAGCTATTTTGCTAGTTGCGAGCAGCAACGACACCCGCACTTACGGGGCAAGCCTGTGGGTGTGGTTACTTATGATAGCCCCAATGCAGCTGTTATAGCAGCATCGGCAGAGGCAAAAAAATTTGGCATAAAAACGGGTATGCGCCTCACTGACTGTCGCTTGCTATGCCCACACATCATATCTGTACCCACCCATCCTACATGGTATCGGCAGATACATGTAGATGTTATAGCCATACTCCGCAGCTATTGCGACGATGTAGTGGTGAAAAGTATAGACGAGGCCGCTGCCAATTTCACGTCTTACAGGTTGGTGTACAAAGACATCCCAGAGGTAGCCCGGCAGATCAAGGCAGACATTCGCCGCAAGTACGACTACCTTACCTGCTCTATAGGCATTGCCCCCAATAGTTTTTTGGCCAAGCTGGGTACAGAGCTGCAAAAACCCGATGGGCTGGTGGTCATTACTCCCGAAAACATTGACAGCTATCTGGCCACGCTGCAACTTACCGACCTGCCGGGTATAGCCAGCCGCAGCGAGCGACGGCTACAGCTTATAGGCATTCGCAGTCCATTGCAGATGCGGCATTCGTCGCCGGCATTGCTCCGCAAGGCATTTGGAGGGGTGGTCGGGGAGTACTGGTACCGGAGGCTCAATTTTGGAGAGGTAGACCTCTACAGCACAGACAGCACCAAGATGATGAGTGCTACCCGCAGCCTTAGCCGTCCGCAGCGTGAGAGTCCTCAAGCTATGGAGTCTATGCTCATAGCATTGGCTACACGCTTGGAGCAGCGAATGGTAAAGGCGACGGTATTCTGCAAGTATGTATCGTTTTATATCCGCTACCACGACCACACCGGCTGGGATACCGCCATAAAACTGGCAGACCCTGTGCAGGATGCTATGGAGCTCTGCAGTTATATACGCCAGCATGTGACGGCCTTCGAGCAGTCGAGGGGCATACCTACACTTTTTACGCAGCAGGTGCGCAGTATGGGGGTAACGGTGGGCAGCTTTGTAGATGGAAAGGTTTTGCAGTACAGCCTCTTCGACAACC
>JBIKKS010000151.1:0-5714 GCA_044360235.1 Flavipsychrobacter sp.
GGGCGGGAACAATAAGTAAAGTAACAAGTAAATTACAGCATAAGAAGCAATGTCAAAACCAGCTATACCACAAGGAACAAGAGATTTTTCGCCCGATGTAGTGCGAAAACGTAGATATATACTGGATACCCTTAAGGGTATTTTCGAACTATATGGTTTTCAGCCATTAGAAACTCCTGCAATGGAAAACCTGACCACACTCACCGGCAAATATGGTGAAGAAGGTGATAGGTTGATTTTTAAGATACTGAACAACGGCCTACACGAAATAAAAAAAGAAGAAGATAAAGCTAAACTGAGTGTTGAGTGGGAAAAAATAAGGAGCAAGTCATATTCATCTCCTGTGGTTACTGAGCGTGCACTGAGATATGACCTCACTATACCTTTTGCCCGTTATGTGGCCATGAACCAGAACGATATAGCATTCCCATTTCGCCGTTACCAGATGCAGCCAGTATGGCGCGCCGACCGACCACAAAAAGGAAGGTACAGAGAGTTTTGGCAGTGCGATGCGGATGTGGTAGGTAGTACATCGCTCATCAACGAGGCCGAGTTATTGTGTATCTACAGTCAGGCTTTTACACAGTTGGGCTTGCCAGTGGCCATAAAAATTAACAGCAGAAAACTATTGCAGGGATTATCGGAGATATGCGGGCACTCCGAAAAAATGATGGATATCACCATCGCTATGGATAAGCTGGATAAGATAGGGTGGAGCGGTGTGGCTACAGAACTGCACAATAGAGGTATAGACGAGGCTGGCACTGCATTGCTCCAAAAAGCTATAGAAATAATAGGTACTAATGATGAAAAACTTACTGCCTACGATGCCCTAATGGCAAATAGCCCCTCTGGCAAAGAAGGTGTAGAAGAGATACGCAAGTCGCTGGACTATTACACTTCGTTATGGGATGGCGCAGGCAATACTATAACTGCAGATGTGGACATTAGTCTGGCAAGAGGGCTCAACTACTACACGGGTGTGATAGTTGAAGTAATATGTACTAACCCAGATGTAAAGATGGGAAGTATAGGCGGCGGTGGCAGATACGATGATCTTACAGGGCTTTTTGGCTTAAAAGGATTGTCGGGAGTGGGTGTGTCATTTGGGGTAGATCGTATATATGACATCATGGATGAGTTGCGTTTGTTTCCGCAGCAGGTGTCAGTTAGTGCCAAAGCGATCATCCTCAACTTTGGTGGCGAAAACGAACTATATGCCCTCGATGTGCTAAAGCAATGCCGCGCAGCAGGTGTAGCGGCAGAGATATACCCAGATGCTGCCAAGTTTGATAAACAAATGAAGTATGCCAACAAGCGTGGAGTAGCTTATGTGCTACTACCCGGCGATGAAGAACGGCAAACCAACAGCGTAAGTATTAAAAACTTCGTCACAGGAGAACAGAAAAAAATGACCATTGCCGATGCCATTGATATGCTCAAAGGCTAAGACTATTCTGAGGTTAATGAGTCGGTAAATATAATATGAGTGGAGAGCATCGTCAGGTGCTCTTCGCTAAAGCTACCCACCTCATGTAGTTGGGCTATATTTGTAAAAGCCCCTTTCTTATTGCGGCGATATATTATTTTTTCAGCAGTCACTTTCCCCACACCTTTTATGCGTATCAGCGTAGCGGTGTCTGCTGTATTAATGTTTAGTTTGTGGGGTAGGGGAGTAGTATAATTGCTGTTTTCCTTTTCGTATGCTGGCCGTTCTACATTGGCTATAGGTGCAGGTTGCTGGGTTTGCTGGTAAGATGCCCATTTTTCTATCAGCTGTTTTTCTTTCTCAGGGTATGTGTCGGGTTTTACCCATAGCCCCATAGTAGTCCTTACAGCTATAAGGCTTACCAGCACCACCGAAAGCACTACAATGCCTATGCGCTCATTGCGTGTATAATGAAAAAAAGAAGAAAAATTAATAGGCATAAGTAATCAGCAATACCGATGGTGAAAATACTGTAACAAACCACAATAGGCAAATATTTGCTGCCAACTGCTGAGCCAGTACAAAATACTGCACTTTATTTAGCACTACATTTCGTGTGCATACTTTACTTTTGGGGCAATGAAAATTACTCTGGAGCAGATAAGTAAGCGATTTCAGCGCAACCGGATTTTCAAGGATGTCAATTACACTTTTCACTCACCTGGAGCCTATGCGCTGCTGGGTGCGAATGGCAGTGGCAAGTCTACACTACTACGCATTATAGCCGGTATGCAAACAGCATCATCAGGGAAAGTTATATATCAGGGAGATGCAGGTAATGCCATATCTGCCGGAGATATATTCAGATACATCAGCTTTTGTGCACCGGGTATGGAGCTCGTAGAGGAGTTTACACTGCGCGAGTTTTTGGATTTTCATTTTTCATTCAAGCAGCCATTGGCACCACTTACTACTAGCCAAATGATAGACCGTATGGGGCTACAAGCAGCAGCCGATAAACCTATATACGACTATTCATCTGGTATGAAGCAACGGGTGAAGCTGGCACAAGCAATATTTGCCAATACGCCTATTTTGATGCTCGATGAGCCATGTACCAACCTAGATGAAAAAGGAGTGCAGCAATATAAAGAATGGATGAATGTGTATGCAGCAGGTAGGCTGGTATTTGTAGCATCAAACGACCCCCGAGAGTATTATATGTGCCAAGAGCAACTGGTAGTAGAAGACTTTGCATAAACTAACGGCAACTCATACTAACAGTAGTAACTATATTAACACGAAAGTCTTACTTTTGCCCACCAATTACAGGCCTCGTAGTACAATGGATAGTATAAGAGTTTCCGAAGCTCCAGATCCAGGTTCGATTCCTGGCGAGGCCACAAATTGCCGAGGGTGCGCAGAGCGAGAGCGATGTCACCCTTTCTCATTTTCCCTCTGCTCCCGCTCTGTTTCTCGCTCTAGAAGTTCATTAGCTGAAGCCGCTCCCAATCCTAAATAAAAAAGTTCAACAAATCGCAGCCCCTTAGCACAAGTAACATTGTTCTGCTTGACCAATTAACGATCAAGTTTTTTGGTAAAATATAATATTAATATCTTTTCTGTTTTGTCCCTCGCAAAACTTTTGCTTAATAATTCCTTTACATTAGCGTAACATGCGAATAGGCTTGAGGTAATACTATAGTTTGATTTTTGCAGACTAAATGTTCTAGTTATGTCGTTTTTGTTACAAAAGAAAAATGTCCGGTTGGCAGCGGTTACTCTAACAATTGCTATATTACAATTGTTTACAAGTCAGGCTTCTGCCCAGTTGAGCATTACCAGTACATCTGCGTTTACTGAGAATTTCAATGGTATGGGTTCATCAGCAACTGCATCTTGCCCTACAGGGTGGAAAGTTGGTGCATCTACTTATGCTACTGCTTCTGCTGCAACTACAAATGCAGCAGGTACATCTGGTACAGGAGCTTTAACTGGTTCATCAGGAGGAGGAGCATATAATTTTGCAAATGGTGTTACTGCCTCAGCTACAGATAGATGTTTGGGTAATCTAACATCAGGTTCTGTAGCAAGTCCCAGGTATGTTCACCTTCAAATAACGAACAATACTGGTTCTACCGTTTCAGGATTTACAATATCGTTTGACTATGAAAAATATCGTGCGGGTACACGTGTATTTACTATGGCATTTGAGTCTGGTACAAATGGCAGTACTTATGGTTCTGTTTGGACAGATGGTGCACATTCTTATTCGGCGGATGGTGCAAATGCAGTTGTAAATCCACCAACTACTCAAAGTAAATCTGTTACTATAACTGGTCTTACGTTGGCTAATGGTTCAAGTTATTATCTCAGATGGGCATTAACAGGTAGTGGAGGTAGTTCAAACGGTCAGGGTATAGGTATAGACAATTTTAGTATCACTGCAATTCCTGCATGTAGCACACCTACAGCCTACAGCGTTACAGGTACTGGTAGTTATTGTGCAGGTGGCACTGGGGTAGCAATAGGTTTGGCTAACTCGCAAACTGGTGTAAATTATCAATTATACAATGGCGCCTCAACAGTAGGTTCACCAGTTGCTGGTACTACTGGTTCGCCTATTTCATTTGGTTTACAAACTACTGCTGCTACTTATACAGTACTTGCTACTGTTGGTACTTGTACCGCTTCAATGACAGGCAGTGCAGTAGTTACAATCAACCCCTTGCCAACAATAGCATTCAGTCCATCATCGCCCTCTTATTGTAGCGGTGGTTCGGGCGTGGCAGTTACAGCATCTGGTGCTTCTACTTATGTTTGGTCTCCTGCTACTGGTTTGTCTGCTACTACTGGTGCAACGGTTACAGCAACACCATCTTCTTTGACTAACTATACCGTAACAGGTACAAGTGCATTAAGTTGTGTAGGCGTTGGTACAGTTAATGTTTCAATCAATCCTTTACCCTCACCTACAATAAGTGGTACAACTACAATTTCGAGTGGTGGTAGTGCTATATTGACATTTGCTGGAGTTGCAGGAGATGTTGTTTTTTATTGGAACGGAGCATCTACTGTAAGTACTACAATTTCAGGGACAGGTACAAGTACAGTTTCGGTTTCTCCAGCATCTACTACCGTATATTCAGTAACTAGTGCCACATCAGCATTAGGTTGTAATCAACCTTCCATTGCTGGTCAAACAGCTACAATTACCGTTTCTACTATTCCTACTGCTTTTATAAGCGGTTCTACAACAATATGCCCAGGTGCTAGTGCTGTATTGTCATTTTCGGGTACTGCTGGTGCTACTGTTTATTATAATGCCGGTACAGCTAGTCCATTAAGTGTTGTTCTGAGCGGAAGCTCTGGAACAGGAACTGCTACTGCAACTGTATCACCTGCTTCTACCACAACCTATTCATTAGATTCGATAGTGTCAGGTGTTTATCATGGTCCACTTTCAGGAAGTGTTACAATAACAATATCGTCTTTTCCTACTATGTATTCGTTAACAGGGGGTGGGAGTTATTGTTCTGGTGGTTCAGGGTCAGCGATAGGACTCAGCAATTCTCAAACAGGCGTTAATTACCAATTATATAATGGTGCTTCACCAGTAGGTAGCCCTGTAGCTGGTACTGGCTCGGCAATAAGTTTCGGTAGTTTTACAACAGCAACTACTTATACAGCAGTGGCTACAAATGCGGTCAGTTGTTCGTCAAACATGTCAGGTAGTGCAGTCGTATCTATTAATCCACTACCCACTGCGTATACTGTGACGGGAACTGGTAGTTATTGCACTGGTGGTGCTGGAGTTTCAGTTGGTCTTTCAAACTCAGATATAGGGTTTAACTACCAACTATATAATGGTGCATCTACTGTTGGTAGTCCGGTAGCTGGTACTGGCTCAGCAATAAGCTTTGGTAGTTTCACTACTGCTGCTACATATACTGTTTTGGCTACAAATGCTACAACATCTTGCACTGCTGCAATGACAGGTAGTGCAATAGTTACTATTCTTACAGTGCCAGCAGCAGGTACCATAACAGGTACAGCTACTCTAGCTTTTGGTACTACCACAACCCTGTCAATTTCTGGTGGAGATGCAGGAGGTGTATGGAGTAGCTCTAATATGGGTGTTGCTACTGTAGGCACATCTGGTATAGTTTCAGGTGTCTCTGGTGGAACTGCTATTATCACCTACACAGTTACTAACGGTTGTGGTTCAAATTTTGCTACTAGAACTGTTACTGTTTCAGGCCCAGTAGCAGTAATTATGTCTTGC
>JBIKKS010000203.1:0-4869 GCA_044360235.1 Flavipsychrobacter sp.
GCCCCCATAGATGAGTTACTCAGTATTGTACGAAACTGAGAACCAGTAACAATTTCTGTAGCACCATTTTGTGTAGTATAATACATAGATGGATTCACTATCAGCACAGGACCTGTGCGCATCAGTACGTCAAGGCTAGCTGCTGGGCGCAACCCTACCTCATTCACTCCGTCATCATAAAAACTCTCTATAGGACGGTTGATATTTACTGCTCCACCACCTAGCTTTACATATACATTCTCAGACGGAAACCACGAAAAATTTGCACCTGCACCTATCGTGTAATAATTCGTTCTGAGTATACCTACTTGCTCATTATTGGGTAGATTGGTGTTGAATGCAAAACCATCCCACTGATTGTCAAAGGTCAACAGGTCATAGTTAACACTTCGCGACACCGTAGCTGCCGACATACCCAATGACACCATAAATGTATTGCTGAGCTGCAGGTGGTAAGCAATATTACCCTGAAACTGCATCAGGCTCAATCTACCATCTCCCGATTTGTCGTTGTATAACGACAGTCCCATCCCCAGCCAGTTGTTATGGTCGTTATCTTTATTACCCCCTATCTTAAAATCACCCCAGCCCGAAAACGTATTGTAAGGCACAGGCAATGCAGACCACTGATTACGGTAGTTAGCCCCAATCCTGAAGTCATTGTCAGGCATCAACCCCGTATTTGCTGGGCTAATAAGTGTAGGCGCATTGTAATATTGAGAAAAATGGATACTCTGGGCACTTACTTGCATGCAAGCCAGCACCGATAGCAATCCCGAAACTAAAAAACTCTTTATCATCATCGCAGCAGTGTGATATTTCCTTTCAGTAATTTGGCCGATCCATCTATAAAGCTCACATTCAGCACATATCCATAGGCTTCCAGTGGTTGTGGCTGTCCATTAAAGGTACCATCCCAACCCACATCCTGACTATTAGACTCAAACACCAACTGCCCCCATCTGTTATATATCTTCAGATTCATGGTTTTTATTGCTGCCCCTCTCACAAATAGTATGTCGTTTTTACCATCGCCATTCGGACTAAACCCAGTAGGCAATCCTACTAGTGGCAGCACCTCCGATGGCACAGTTTTGCAGGCTATACTTGGGCAATTACTGTTGTTATATGCCGTCAGGCATACCTTATAGTTACCCGTCTTTGTATATTGATGCACAGGGTTTACGTCCGTACTCTTTGTATCATCGCCAAAGTCCCACACATATCTGGTGGCATTAATTGACTGATTGGTAAAGGTCGTGGGTATATTGGGCTCTGGGCTCAACGGAGTAAATGTAAAATTAGCTATCGGTGTAGGCAATATTGTAATGACATGCTGCATAGTATCTGACTCATTACATGCACCAGGGTTAAATGCTATAAAAGTCACGGTGTAGGTACCTACCTGTAAATAGGTATGTGGTGGCAGTGGTGCAGTAGATGTCGTAGTATCGCCAAAATCCCAGAAATAAGAAATTGCATTATTACTACCAGCTGTAGGCGCAAAAGTCTGCCCCAGACACAAAGAATCTGGTATATCAAACCCTGCTGCTACCCTTAGGCTAGTTATCCTTAAAGTTTGCTGTACTGTATCAGGCCGTTTACAAGCATCTGGATGGTCCATTATCAGCAACACAGTATACGTACCCGTGTCTGGGTAGTTGTGCGGAGGTGGTGTAGTACCTGTAAATGAGGTACCATCCCCAAACCACCATACATATGATGGTGCTCCACCGGTTGTGATGTTAGTGGTAGAGGTATTGGTAAATTCAGCTATATACGGGTCACAACTTTCGGTGACTACATACGTAAACGATGGATCTATCTTGTTAGTGTCTACGTTGATAATAATGTATGCGGTATCATCTGTTCTGAAACAAGCGTTAGAGTTAGTAGATGTTAGCGATACTGTATAAGTACCTCCTGCAGTAAAGGTATGCGTAGGTGCAAATGTGGTAACTGGCGCACTTCCATCTCCAAAGTTCCAAATAAAAGACAATCCATTAGTTGTAGCATTAAAGAAATTAACCGTAAGTGGTGCACATCCCGATGTTGTGGGACCTGCAGTGATGTTAACATCCACAGGCCCAATGTTAAAGGCAATTTTCAATCCTGCCTGATTACAGTTCACAGTCGATCCGTTTACCGGAGCCCATACTCCAGGTGTAGTTGGAAAAGGTATGCCACCAGATCCGCCACAGTTGGCACAAATACCCTGATATACTACTCCTTTTTTATCAAAACGACTGGTACCACCGTCCACATGTTCACCACCGCTAGATAAATTCCTACCATAAAAAGTAGCATATTTCAGAGATGTCATACCCGGACCCAGTACAATAAAATAAAAGTCAAAACCATCTGTTGTAGCCTGATGGGCTGGCTCGGCTGGTGGCGATGCTGGTATAGGCATTCCAGTGCAGGTTCCTGTAGTGGTTAGGCCAATCAATCCCGGTGTACCTGCCATTATATTACCTCCCCAGCCAGATACATACACATTCTCGCATGTATCTACCAGAAATGCTACTGGCGAAATATTGGTAATAGCCGGATTGCCTGAACCATAAACAGTAGAAACAAGATTTGTGGTTAACGAGCTATCTAATTTGATAATAAACTGTGTAGAATTGGCATTAGAATAAACGCCCGATGTAACAGGAAATGCACCACCTAATGACAACCCCATAGCATACACATTACCATTATAGTCTACCTGTACACCATATACCTGATCATAATTAGATGTACCTATAAACGTCCCCCTCTGGATGTTATAGGGCGGGCTATTTCTGAATTTTAATATATAACCATCAGCAGAGTCCCCCATATACGAAGGTTGCCATCCTCCAGCACCCACTGGTAAATTGGTACTATTAGTACCACCGGCTACATATACTGAGGTCTGTGTAGGGTTAAAAGCCAATACATATCCTGCATCATCTCCTATGCCATCCAGATATGTACTCCACATAAGAGTACTCATTGTGGGATTAAGTTTAAAAACAACACCCGATTGCAACCCTGTCCTTGTACTAGCTACTGCTGTTGGTGTAACCGGAAAATCAAAAGACTGTGTACATCCAGCCACATAAATATTACCAGCATTATCTACCTGCACCTCGCTACGGGCATCATCGCCATAGTTGTATTTCAAATGACTGTGTACAAACAGTGTAGAGTCATCATTCAATCCATCATCTAGCGACCCTCCCAAAAAAGTAGAGGCTAGCAGTGCGGTACCTGTAGCATTTAGTTTGGTTACTAATATATCCCACAATGCATTTTTTGTTGGCTGCACTACACCTCCCGTTACAGGATAGTTGGGAGATAATGTTCTACCTGCTATTACCAGATTACCATCTCTATCCACTATCATACTGTGGGGTCGTTCATTATTTACTCCACCTATATACGTAGCATATACTCGCGATGTACCATCTGGCGTCAACTTCATTACTGCAATGTCTGATGCAAAATTTAGCCCTCCAGGCCCTTGTCCACCACCCCATACAATCTGAAAAGCACCTGGACTAACAGGGAAAGCACCTACTGTAAGACAGTTAACGATGCCACCCAAGTAAAAACTGCCTATATTGTCGTACGTAGCAGTAAATCCCCAGTTATCAGCAGTAGAACCTGTAAATGATGCCCAAAGCGTAAGAGGATCAATAATCAACATTTTAGATTGATCATAGCCTTGAGGCATATCAAATGTTAGAATGTTTTTCTTTAGGTTGTAGTTACAAGCCACTTCTACTTTTTCCTGATTGATGTATTGATACACATAGGGTTTCATTTCTGTAACATGCCCTACAGATGTGGCTATTACCAAATTGCCTTTCTCATTTACCGATATTTTGTCCTGACCATCAAACTTCAAACAAATTTTTGCCGCATCTGCACCAGGCTGTACAAAAAATTCATATACCAGACCTGTACCTTCTGACGACACATGCATATCTATGCCATTGTATACTGCGTTGTACTCCAGCCCTAAATAAGGATGAATACCACTTTTCCATTGCTTGGGGTCGTTACCCAGAAAGTAATTATAGTAGGTTGTTTGCTCTTTTACACCTTTTATATGCGGTACGTTAGCCCCCATTAAGGTCATTTTATAAGCATGAAACCTCATTGTAGGTTTTTCTTTGATGAGACCATGCTGAAAAGAATCTAGTTTGTCAGCATTTGCAGCATCGCTCAGCACATACCTGAATCCATCATTTTCCAGAAACATTTCACCAGCTATAGTTTTTGCTTTGTACTTCACCCACTCTCCCCATTGCCCTTTGTTCTCAATAAACTCTGTAGGAGCAGACTGAGCAAAAGACACAGAAGTGATATAGGTAAGTAAGCAGAATAGAAGTATATAGTGCCTTTTCATTACAATATTTTATAATTTCGATAGTAAATTTAACCTTTTCCCTTTAAAGACAGAAAAAAAAATAAAATAGTGGGCAAAAGTTAAAATTATATTACCGAAAACCAAGCTTCAGTAATACTATACACCTTACAACTAAGAATATAATTGTTCAACTTCTACATGCTTCATGTATAATTATTTGTACTACATCACAGTAGCTATGTAGATATCGTGGCTGTAGCGTATTGTATGAAATGATGAATAACATAAACCAATGGCAAATAGTACCATTGTAAGGAAACCACATGAAGGAACAACAAAGTAATATCAGTTAACTATTTTATCAGCACAGCAGCTACTGGCAAAAGCATCTGGTTTCGCTTTGAATGCATAACCCATACCCAATATGTAACCCATAGCCTCTCTTAGTGCTTCATTACTTTTAAACTGTGGATTGGTGTTTATATCGGCATGCACTTCCATGTCTACATTGTACTGGTTAAACA
>JBIKKS010000152.1:0-5690 GCA_044360235.1 Flavipsychrobacter sp.
TATACCTCGGCACACTCACCACACAGCGTTGCCAGGCATGGTACGATACCGCCAGCCTCTGGCGCGACGAGATAGAAAAACAACCCCTCGCCCCAAATGCTTACAACAACCTTGGTTTTTATTACTTCAATAAGTTCAATGAAAGTGTCAACGATGCCGAACGACGACTATTTTTCGATTCTTCACTCTACCTCCTCAATAAGTCAGTAACGCTCGAACCCACCTTCGCCAATCCTTGGGTCTCCTTGGGCGAGCTACACCGAGCCGCCAATCTCTTTCCACAGGCAAAAGGGTACTATTACAAAGCACTTACCCTCAACGACAAAGAAGGTAATGCCAACGCCTACCTGGGTCTAGCCATAACCTATGCCATCACCCAAAAACTAGATTCCTCTGCCTTTTGTTTTCGCAGTGCCATAGCCAGCAAGCCCTACTTCCCAGAGGTGCATAGTAATTTCGGCAACTTTTACGACATGACCGGCAAACCCGATTCTGCACTCGTACACTACGGCTTAGCAATATCTCAGAATCCCGACATGTTCGCCCCTTACCTCAATAGGGGCAGGCTCTACCAGCGTATGAAACGCTGCACAGAAGCCATGTCCGACTTCGAAACCGCCCTTGTCCTCAACCCCACAATGGGCGAGATATTCTATTCTCGGTCTTACTGCCACACCCTCAATGGCAACAAAGCCGCCGCCCTTCAAGACGTAGAAACCGCCATCCAGCTCGGCTTCCGCCAGATAGACCCAGCCTATTACAACATGCTCAAAGGCAGATAATTTTTCTTTCGGTTACCAGCTTTTGCACGCTTGGCATCGCTAGTTGTGTCACTCCCTTGTACGTTCAGGGCAGTGATCAGCTTTGCGAATATTTTCGTGTTTAAATTATAGTCTGGTTTTTACCTCCATCCAGATAATCCCCTCTACAACTCGTCCACCCGTTCCAGATAATACTCCGCCTGTGTCAGCAGTGCAGCCCTTTGTTCAGGGTCCATTTTCCGCCACACGTTATACATCATTTGTATCCGGGCATTGTTGCCCAGTAGTGGTTCGTGTCGGTCATAAAAGTGCCAGTACAGGCTATTGAAGGGGCACGCTCTATCGCCAGTTTTTACAGCCTTTTTATAGTAGCAGGTATCGCAGTAGTTGCTCATTTTGTCTATGTAGGTGGCACTGCTCACATATGGCTTAGTACCCACTATGCCCCCATCTGCATATTGGCTCATCCCTCGTGTATTGGTTATCTCCACCCAGTCCAGCGAATCTATGTATATGCCTAGGTACCACGCATCCACCGCATCAGGGTCTACCCCTGCCAGCAGCGCAAAATTCCCCGTCACCATTAGCCGTTGTATGTGGTGGGCATATGCATATTGCAGCGACTGTTGTATACTCTGCTTCAGGCAGTTCATCTTGGTGTTGCCCGTCCAGTACCACTCAGGTAGTTTAGCCTTGTGTCCCAGATAGTTCAGCCCTGCATATTCAGGCATTTTCAGCCAGTATATACCCCGCATATACTCCCGCCAGCCTATTATCTGTCGCACAAATCCCTCCAGCTGATGGTATGCTATTTCATTACCCCTCTTGCGCCATTCCTCAGTAGCTGTGCCTATCACCTCCTTAGGCGATAACATCTTCGTATTCATCGAAAACGACAATCGCGAGTGGTACAACGACCATTCATTAGTAGTCATTGCATCCTGATAAGTACCAAACAGCGGCAAGCATTCCCGCACAAAAAACCGCAGCAGCTCCAGTGATTGTTCCCTATTCAC
This sequence comes from Flavipsychrobacter sp., assembly GCA_044360235.1. GTDB lineage: Bacteria > Bacteroidota > Bacteroidia > Chitinophagales > Chitinophagaceae > Nemorincola. The sequence continues at coordinate 1,778 of JBIKKS010000152.1, forward strand.
AGGCCACACAAAAGATGTTGGGTCTATGGTGCCTATTGTTTTTACACCACTATTTTTTATCGCATTCACTGCAGCGCTCACATCATTTTGCAGCACATAGGGCGCAGTAGGTTTATGTCCCTTGGGTAGTTTTTTCCTGTTGTCACTGTCATAGTTCCACTGTCCCGTCACAGGTTGCCCATCTTCCATCAGCACGTTGTGCTTTTTGCGCATGTAGCGGTAAAAGTTCTCCATCACAAAGAGTTTTTTACCCTCAAAAAACTTCCCCAGCTCACCCCGCGCCCCATAAAAATGCTCTGTATCACACACCACTACCGGTATTGACAGTTTGCCCATCATATCCAGCAGCTCCACATCCACCCTATACTCATCAGGCAGCTGATATTCAAACGCTGTAAACCCATGCACAGCTACCAAGTGCAGTATGTTTTCCATTATGCTTTGCTGGTTATCCGCATCATCTATGTTCAGGTACAGTACCCTATGCTGTTGTGCCACCAGCTCACTAGCAAACGACCGCATAGCCGCAAAAAATCCCGCCACCTTTTGTATATGGTGCAGTGCATAGTCTGTTTCGCTCCGCACCTCCATCAGTACATAGGTCACATCCCCATCCACCTGCTTATACCAGCTATGCCCACTATTCAGCTGGTCGCCCAGCACCAGCCTCAATACTTTTTTCCCTTCCATACACCACTGTTTTTTCTTGCCCACTTATTACCGTCTAGCAGTTGGGTATAAAAGTACATCATACACTCATTTCAAACTGTATACATAATCAGCATTGTTTTCAGACGTTTTGCCCACACTAACTGATGGCAGTCTTCATCTATCTTGAAAAGTATAGGCAAAAAAATACTGTTCTTACCTGTTCACATCTCCCATTTGGTCCTCGTCTACATTGTTGTACCCAATTTAAAAAAAAAACCAAATTTTTTTAAAAAATCAATCACACTAGTGATACGGGCCCTGTGCCTATCACTCAGTATCCGTGCATTCGCAACCTTCATTCGCGCTTTACAATTTTGTTAAACTAGCAACATCTAACTCTGTACCGACACATTCTCTGTGACAAGTACATGGAGTAGTAGTAACACTGCCGTAGCCACTATAGGATCCCCCACGGGATCATGCACTCCAGCCTTTGGTGTTGCAGGTGGCACCGCTACTATTTCTTACCGCAGTTCCTTCAGAGTGTCCACTATTGTTGTTACTGGTATTGCTGCTGGTACTACTATTATCACACATGCTTCAGTCACTTCACTCCATAATTATTATTAAAAATGCCCCATAAACAGAGTAACTCATGGGTATAGCAACACTCAAGAGTGACCGCCTTACAGATGCTGGAAATAATATGCTGTCTATTTGGTTGTATTTAATTTATACATCGATAATGTTACCATAATGCACTCAAAATATTTTTGTTACTAGCAAAAACTTAATAAAATGAATGTAAAACACTTCTTTATTCCGGTATTTATTGCAGCTGCGATAATACCGAGTTTCAGCAGTCTGGCACAGATAACCGGGCCTAGTACTACTTCGTCACCTTACTTGTTACCAGACATAAGTGGCGGCGTATTTACATCTTTACTAACGGCCAACGAGACTGTAGGCGGTTACAGAATGTGTGGTCTCCCAGATGGCATGGGTGCATATGATAATGGCGATGGAACATTTACCGTTGTTATAAATCATGAAATGTCGAATAGCGCAGGCGTTGTAAGGGCTCATGGATCTACAGGTGCATTTGTTTCGAAATGGATTATTAATAAATCTACCCTAGCAGTAACAAGTGGCAGTGATTTGATACAGACAGTTCACTTATGGAACAACGCAACATCTGCCTATGTGGTATATAGCTCAACTACACCATCAACTCTGGCTGAGTTTGACCGGTTTTGTTCGGCAGACCTTCCGGCGGTTAGTGCATTTTACAACAGTGTAACAGGCAAAGGCACTACCAACCGTATATTTATGAACGGGGAAGAATCTGGAAATGAAGGTCGCGCATTTGCACACATAGTGACAGGAACAGAAGCCGGACATACTTATGAGCTGCCCTATCTTGGGAAGTTTTCTTGGGAAAATTCTGTTGCATCCCCAGTGACTAGCGACTCAACTGTAGTTATAGGGCTTGATGATGCTACACCAGGACAGTTGTATTTGTACCTTGGCACAAAGACGACTACGGGTAATGATGTAGAAAAAGCTGGTCTTACTAATGGCATGCTGTATGGCGTAAAAGTAACGGGGCTCACAGCCGAATCAAGCAGCAGTGTGCCGGCGGCAGGTACAGCATTTACGCTTGCCAGCCTGGGTGATGTACATAGCATGACTGGCTCAACGTTAAATTCGAACAGCAATACAGCTGGTGTTACCACTTTCCTTCGCCCTGAAGATGGTGTATGGGATCCTGTTAATCCGAATGATTTTTACTTTGTTACCACCAACTCTTTCTCATCGCCGAGCCGCCTGTGGAGGCTGCGTTTCACAAATGTGCGCAACCCACTACTGGGTGGTACTATAACGGCGGTACTTGATGGCTCAGAAGGTCAGAAAATGCTGGACAATATAGGTATTGATCATTTCGGTCATATACTGATGCAGGAAGACGTAGGCGCAAATACACATAATGGGAAAGTATGGCAATATACTATTGCTACTGATGCACTGGTGCAGGTAGGCTCACATGACCCTGCCAGATTTACCATAGGTGGTACATCGTTTCTGACCATTGATGAAGAATCATCTGGGATAATAGACGTGGAAGAGATACTTGGACCAGGTAAATTCCTATTGGTAGACCAAGCACACTACAGCATTTCAGGAGAAGTAGTACAGGGTGGCCAGTTGTTGGCTTTCAATAATCCTGATTCGTACAACTCTTCACCTGAAATAGGTGTTTCGGGCAATGCAGTAGCCATAGTAGATGGTGATAACAGCCCTGCAACCACTGATAATACGAATTTTGGTAGCACTTCGATAAGTGTACCAGTGTCTAAGACTTTTGTGATTAATAATACGGGTGCGGGAAGCCTCATTGTATCAGGTATTACTTTCTCTGGTGCCAATGCATCTGATTTCAGCCTAGCTGGTGCCCCTACGTTTCCACTTACGGTAGCTGCTGCTGGTTCTTATACCATTACTGCAAATTTCACTCCTACTGCTACTGGCATGAGGAATGCTAACATGAATATTAACTGCAATGACGTAACAGAAGGTACTTACGATTTTGCCATCACTGGTAACGGTATTCCGCTTGGTGTAGCCAATGTTGCAAACGCAGCCTCTTATGTGATTTACCCGGTGCCTGCGCGCGATGCTGCTATACTGAAAATAGATATGCCTGTAAGTAACCGCATCACGGCTGATGTGCTGGATATGCAAGGAAAACAAGTATTGCCTACAGTGTCGAAAAATGTACCTGCAGGACAAGAGCAAATAGAATTTAATACATCGATGCTCGCGAATGGCATTTACTTCGTGAGAGTGACGGATGGTGTTTCCTCATCTAATCTGAAATTAGTGATAGTGCGCTAATGGGGGATTTTGTTTAAAATCAACATGAGATTTGTGAAAACTAAAAAAGCAAGCGCCGCTTGCTTTTTTAGTTTTATTAGGTAATCTTGTAGCAAGATAATGACCGTATGTTATTGATGGATGGGGTGATGAGTAAAGCGCATCCTTAGGCTATGTTGAGCGTACAGATAGGTATGGAGGTGAAATTGATTGGGAGCATGGTTATTATTGGGTGTTTAGGTTGACCCTTGAGATTAATGGGACAAAAGAGATAATTGTATAATGAGCTCGCCACTCCACATATTAAAAATGTACTGTTGCCAACCCTGTTTTCTCAATCGATTAGCAATCATGCAATTTATTTTTCTTTAGTCATGGTTGCTACAGT
>JBIKKS010000153.1:0-5674 GCA_044360235.1 Flavipsychrobacter sp.
ACACTCAACACAATATTTTTACCCCATATTTTCCACTACTCAATTATAATTTGTAGCTTTAACCGTTAAATATATCATATATAGCATGAAGTACTTTTTACTGGCACTCACCGCAGTGCTCCTGTTTGCATCTTGCGAAAAAAACCCTACAGTAACCCCAAACAGGGAAAACCTAATGCGTGCCAAAAAATGGAGAATATCAGGCGGCACGCTCCGCGTACGCAAACCCAACGGTATTGACACCAATCTTCAATACCTCAATTTCGTAGACTCTTGCTACCTTGATGATTATATCAAATTCGACTCGCTCAACTTCGGCAACCTGTTTTCAGGCAGCGCACGCTGCAACGTAGCAGACCCAACATCACGCTTTTTTACATGGCGTCTATATAACAACGACAAGTACATCGATCTCAGTGATGGCTTCAATACCATATTTGCAGTTAATACCACCATCGAGCCCTACCGCATCGAAACCCTCTCCACATCACCACTCAAGCTCGATACCCTCATCGGTCGCCTCGATACCATCCCAGGCTTCCTCAAAGAGTTTATAGTGCTCGATACCATACGTGAGCTACGTTTCAACAAATACCCACTAGGAAAATTCGACATATTCGGAGCCGAAATCACCGAATTCACCGAATCATCCTTCAAACTAAACTTCTCTTTCAAAACCACCCGCCTCGACTCTACTAACCTAAAAGCTGGCATACCTTACAACAACCCACCAGTCACCCTACCCGATACCGCAGATTATTCACTCATTATCAGCGCATTCTAACTGTAGGAAAACAACAGACATAATTAATTATTATAATATATAATACAAATGGGGCTAACCATCACGGTTAGCCCCATTTACTTGTCATCTATTATTAACCAACTATTATTTAGCCTTCCTCAAAATATAACGGGTAATAAATATACCTCCACTACTACTCCCTCCCGAGCTCTGTTGGTTAGTAGCAGTGCTCACCTGCACCAGCTCCCAGCCCTGAGCACTATACTCATTTAGTCGATCCACTATCACACGGTCATTGTTAGCCACATTCTCAAAGTTGATACCTACCATACTATAAAAGTTCTTCAACTCTTTTTCCAGCATCTGTCCATTATCATCAGTAGTCAGCAGGCGGCTCCTACCCAGCCCACCCGGCACCACCGACTCCACAGCAGTTATCTGTTTATACACATACGTCACAGGTACGTTGTTATCAGGTGCTGGGCTCCGAAACGAAAAAAGACCCATAGTAAAAAGCGCAGATGCGGCAGCAATGGCCACAGTAGAAATATGTTTGTTCATATATAGTTTTCCCCTTCCCACCCAAAAACTATGCCGACAAATCTATCATATCACCGTTTTAAGAAAACCTTTACATTTTCACCTACACACTATTATTTACCCATGTCAGCCAGTGCCTGCACCAGCAAATCTAGTTCCTGAGTAGTAGTATACACGTTAGGGGTTATACGGCAGCCCTGCACACCAGCCACTTCATTGTCTATAGCCACAGTGTATATGCCATACTTTTTTAGCAGCGTTTCAGCCATTTGGGCGGGCTTTACGCCCTTTATTCCCACATTGGCTATAGCACATGACCGCATAGGGTCTTGGGGCGTATTCAGCACCACATGGCTCATAGAGCGCACCTTAGTAGTCCAGTATTGCTGTAGGTAGCGCAGCCTATTTTCCTTGCGGGCAGCCCCCATGCGGTAGTAGTAGTCTATTGCATCAGCTATAGTCAGGTCGGTAGCAGGTGGGTGTGTACCCGTATGGTTTAGGCGCAGTATATCATCCTGTGTTTTGCCTTCTTCGCCCAGTAGCGGCCATATGTTGGGCACATGCTCTCGGCGCACATAAAGCAGCCCAGCACCTATAGGCACACTCAGCCACTTATGCAGGCTACAGCCATAGTAGTCACAGTTCAGCTCCGGTATACTAAACTGTATATGAGCCAATGCATGAGCACCATCTACCAGCACCTGCACACCCTTGCTGTGCGCCATATCGCATATCTTGCGCACAGGCAGTATGTGTCCGGTTATGTTTATCATGTGGCACACCATCAGTAGGCGTGTTTTGGGGGTTATAGCCTTGGCATATGCCTCCACTACCTCATCATCACTAGCAGGGTTTGCAGGCACCGATATCAGCTTATTTACCACACCATGTCGCCTACCCACCTGCTTAAACATATCCAGCATAGCACCATAGTCCTGATGCGCCATTACAGCCTCATCACCGGGTTTCCAGTCTATGCCGGCTATTATCATATCCAGCGATTCGGTAGTATTTCGGGTAATAATCAAGTCATTTACACTACAACCCGCCAGCACAGCCAGCTTTGCAGCCATGGCATGCTTATTCTCAAACTGCACAGTACGCAAGTAATATGCCCCCTGCAAGTTCACCTCCCTTATATGATTGATGTATTTATCTAGTATCTCCTGTGGCTGCATGCAGTAGTAGCCATTCTCCAGGTTTATGTAGTCACTTTTCAGTTTGTAGCCATCACGCACCTGTGCCCAGTAATCTTCATTATCCGCACCAGCCGCAGGCATTGCACCCACTGTATCAGCTATTCTACCCAGTGCAGGTATTGCCCCTATTGTCCCCAATCCCAGCAGTGATGCGTTTTTCAGAAAAGTGCGCTTATCCATAAGTGTTTCGTTTTGTAACCAGTACTAAATGCTACTCACAAAATACAAAAAATGAACAAATACCTTTATCCGTTCACTAAAACTGCCATTCCTTTTCCAGCCATTCTTTAGCTTTCCTATCTGTAAAGTCTATAGTTACTGGCACTACCGATGCATAACCATCTTTTAGTGCTTCTACATCAGTACCTGTACCCGTATCCATATTTATAAACCTACCTACCATCCAGTAGTAATCTTTACCCCTAGGGTCTTTGCGATGGTCAAACTGTTCTTCCCATTTAGCATATGCTTGCCTGCATATTTTCAGCCCCTTAAATGTTTCAGGGGTTACAATGGGTATATTCACATTTAGGAGTATATGGTCTGGCATTTTCTGCGATAGCATTTTTATGGCCAGTTGCCTAGCCACCTGAGCAGCCACAGTAAAATCAACATTAAACCCATAATCGAGCGAAGAAAAACCTATTGATGGAATACCTTCAATAGCTGCTTCCATTGCCGCACTCATAGTGCCTGAGTATAGCACATTTATAGAGTGATTGGCACCATGATTGATGCCGCTCAGGCAAATATCTGGCTTCACATGTAGTATTTTGTCTCTAGCCAGTTTCACACAGTCTGCCGGCGTACCACTACATTGCCATGACTCTATTCCCTCAAACATTTCAATCTTATCAAGACGTAATGGTTGACCAATAGTAATGGCATGCCCCATACCCGATTGCGGACTATCTGGTGCCACCACTACCACCCTTCCCAATCCTCTAACAGCATCCACCAACGCCCTAATACCAGGCGCAGTAATGCCATCATCATTCGTAATTAATATTACTGGAGTATCTTTTTGCATAAATTTCTACAACTCAAAATCAAAGAAAAACAAACCTTACATCTATTACTGTACCGTCATCACAAAAGGCATTGCCATCATAGCTCTGCCATTCATATTTTGCAGACCTTTCAGCTTTTTATACCAATCATAACCATCGCCCACTTCTTCGCGTATTGTCGCTTTCAAAGCTGCTTTAGTTTCGGTATTAGCATTCAATTTTTTCATGAAAGTACTTAATTTATCAGTAGGTTCCGGATAAGTAACTACTTTATACGATTTCAGTTTTGCCATCGCTGCAGCACTTTCCAATGCTCTATCTAGTCCACCTAATCCGTCCACCAAACCTATCTTAAGGGCATCAACACCAGTCCAGACTCTACCCTGTGCTATAGAGTCAACAATCTCTGTAGATAATTTCCTACCGTTTACCACATGCCCTTTAAACTGAGCATATATTGTATCTATAGAACGTTGCATTCTCAATGCCTCATCAGGTGTCAAAGCTCTGGTTGCTGTAGGAAAATCTGCATAAGGTGCATTTTTCACCTCATCAAATGTTACTCCAAATTTGTTTTTAACCATCTTGTCTACATTAAACAACATCCCAAAGACACCTATACTACCTGTAATAGTATTGGGCAGTGCAAAAATACTATCTGCATTACTAGCAATATAATATCCGCCCGATGCTGCATAGTTGCCCATAGATACTATTAAAGGTTTTGCTTCTTTCAACAATGACAATTCACGCAATATAACTTCGGAAGCCTGTGCACTACCACCTGGCGAATTCACACGGAGTACTACTGCCTTAATTTTGTCATTCAATCTTATTTTACGAATCTCCTCACATAGTGTTTTTGAGGCAATTTCTCTTTCTTCAGTTTGCTCACCATCAGTAATTTCACCCTCAGCAAAGAGCACAGCCACTCTACCTTCAGTGCCTGTTACAACATCACTTTTTACTGCATCTGCATAATCATTGATAGTTACAAACCCTAACTTCTCTTTTTCTCCACGACCGGTTTTTTTACGTAATAGTTGTTCAATTTCATCCTGATATCTAAGCCCTGCAACCATATTGTATTTTACGGCGTCGATAGGAAACTGAATAGCACCAGCTACTGCCAGCTGATGAACAGTATCTTTTGTAGTATGCATATAACTAGACGCTGCCTCTACAAACTGATCCCACATCCCATCTTGAAAAGCCTTAATCTGAATTCTGTTAGGTTCACTCATGCGGTCTGAGCGGAAAGGCTCTGTAGCACTTTTGAACCTGCCTGCGTAAAAAATTTCGGGTTGTAATTCTAACTTATCAAGTGTACCCTTAAAAAAAGTAAGCACTGTAGCAAATCCTTTTAAATCTATACTTCCTGCTGGGTTTAGAAATATACTATCAGAAACTGTAGCAGCAAAGTATGCCCCTTGTGTTATATTTTCACCATAACTGTATATAAACTTGCCTGATTCTTTAAAATCACTCAATGCAGTGCGTAGTTCTTGTAATACCGCCCATCCATTTGGCGAACTACCCAACTTTAGATATATGCCTTTAATATCGTCGTCATACTTTGCATAATTGATAGCCTTGGTAATGTCATACAAGCCTGCCTTGTAAGCAGCGCCCTCACCAAACGCTGCAAATGGATTTGTTTCTCCCTGCTCATTAATACGTTTAGAAATATCTATAGTAAGTATATCTCCAACTGCCTTCTTATCATCCTTTTCGGTCACTGATTTTGCAACACCTACAATAATCATGACAATAAAAACAACGAATAATACGCTGGAAACAATTATAGCCAGCAGTGAAGCGAAAAATGACCGAAAAAACTCTTTCATATAAATATCTCGAAATTTGACACAAAGATACAGAGTGCAAGCTATCTATGGTCATAAAAAAAGGTGAATGCATGACAGCATTCACCTTTTGTGTATTAAGTTTTGAACCTACCTTACTGCTCCATCACAAAATGGAAGACCTTGCGCTCTGTGCCGTGGTGGAGGGTAAGTAGGTACATGCCGTTGGCGAGGGTGTTGTCGAGCTGGATGCCCGTGTCGATCCTGCCTTGGTTCGCTTTTACTGTGCCTTTGTACACTACTTGTCCCAGCATGTTGGTTACTTCTACTTCCAAGTCGCCGGTGGTGTTGCTGCCCACATTGCCCTTGATGCTG
>JBIKKS010000191.1:0-4993 GCA_044360235.1 Flavipsychrobacter sp.
CATCTGAAAAGAAAGTAAACATGGACGATGTTCGCAAATGCGGACCAGTAAAAAAGCTGACGTTGACCGAGATTTTTGGGTATTAATAACCTAAACACTTTTTGCATGAAAGGGATATTGGCCATCAATAAGGCTAGTATCCCTTTCTTAGCATATCGGCATACTTATTGGGTAGTGGGCTGTTTTCTACTGCCTGTGCTGCTTGTTCCACATCATATTCAAAGCGCATAAACGCTACGCTTATACTGTCTTTATCCAGCACACTGCTATCTTCATTGATAGTAAGCATTGCGTAGCATCCTCGTGGGTCGCCATCTTTGGGCTTTCCAACAGAGCCTATATTTATGGCATGGCGATAAACAGTGTTTTCGTTATTGGTGTCGACCATGGTGCGGTGGTAAGGTTTGTGAGTGTGTCCGAAACACATAATGTCGGCATCAGCCTGCTGCATGATGCGCAGCATGCTAGACTCCTCTCTGTCCTCAAATAAGTACTCGTTTATCTTGCGCGGGCTGCCGTGTACTAGCAGCAGGTTCAGTTTATCTTCATTTAGTTGAAACTCTACCCGTATATGTGCTGGCAAGGTGCGCAGGTATTGGCGTTCGCTGGGGTTGACAATGCTATTGGTAAACGAAATGGAGATCTTACCCATTGCTTTGTCTTCGTCAGTTTTGTATGCACAGCCGCATTCATCGCTTATGCGCCCAATACCAAAATCGTAATTGCCGGCTATGGTAGGTATACCCCTTTGGCGAATGATATTGATTACTTCATTTGGCCAAATATTGTAGCCCACCATATCGCCCAGGCAATAGATGGCGTCGGGCTGTTGTGCGTCTATATGTGCCAAGCAGGCATTGAGTGCGGGCAGATTGGCGTGTATGTCTGAGAAGAGTGCTATTTTCATTTCTATCAAGTTTTTTGGGAGGTAAAAGGCTGAGTTGTAGTTGTTTTTAGTTTTCGGTTATTACTTCGTTTTTGTAGTACTTGTTGCGCAGCCAAAAGGCAACATTGACCAATGCTATGAGTGCAGGTACCTCTACCAGAGGGCCTATTACACCCACAAAAGCCTGACCACTATTGATGCCAAATACGCCAATAGCTACAGCTATTGCTAGTTCGAAATTATTACCTGCGGCAGTAAAGGCAATTGATGCATTTTGGGCATAATCGGCACCTAGCCACTTGCCTATAAAAAAGCTGACTACAAACATGATGGCGAAGTATACTAGCAGTGGAATGGCAATGCGGAGTACATCGAGCGGAATGGCTACTATCATTTCGCCTTTCAGTGCAAACATGACTATAATGGTGAATAACAATGCTATGAGGGTGATGGGTGACACAGCAGGTATAAACTTGCGCTGAAACCATTCTTCCCCTTTGAATGCAATGAGCCCATAGCGGCTTATGATGCCTGCTGCAAATGGCAAGCCGAGGTATATACCTACACTCTGTGCTATATCGCCAATGGTGACGTGGACCTGCAAGCCTTCTATGCCAAAAAATGGGGGGAGGACAGTGATGAACAGCCATGCATACACACTATAGAGTAGCACCTGAAAAATACTATTGATAGCTACGAGGCCAGCTGCATATTCGCGACTGCCGTCTGCCAGTTCGTTCCAAACAATAACCATAGCTATGCAGCGTGCCAGCCCTATCAGTATGAGTCCGATCATGTATTCGGGGTAGCCATTTAGAAACAAAATGGCGAGGAGGAACATGAGTATAGGACCAATAACCCAGTTGAGCAGGAGTGATGCGCCCAGTATCTTTACGTTTCTGAATACCTCGCCCATTTTTTCGTAGCGCACCTTTGCTAATGGAGGATACATCATGAGGATAAGCCCAACAGCTAAAGGGATATTAGTAGTGCCTTTTGAGAAAGAATTGATAAACTGAGCGCTAGATGGAATAAAGTAACCGATACTTACCCCTAGTGCCATGGCAAGGAATATCCATAAAGTAAGGAAACGATCGAGGAAACTGAGTTTTTTTCGTTGGTACGCTGGTGCGCAATTGTTTGCAGCCATAAAAATGAAAATCTAGAAATGTGAGCAGACTAAAAAGTTCTTTAAAAAGGTAAACAAATACGTCCGGAATGGGCGGGAAACCACACAATCCAGACGTTTCGGTTATTCATCAGCAGCATCCAGGAGCGCAGCAAGCGGCTGGTTTTTTGCCGAAAACTGTGACACTAAATATGCCCATTTTGCTATCTCTGAATACCTTTATTTCTTCAGGTGTCATGTAGCCAGACAGTATATCGCCGGGTAGTACTATCTCTTTTTGTTTTTGTACTACTACGTCAGTAAATCCGTTATTGTTTATCAGCGCTAGGTACTCCTCTTTTTGTATGGCACCAGATATGCAACCTGCATACATCTCAGCAGTACCTTTTAGTTTTTCGGGTAGCTCGCCTATAAGTACTACGTCAGATATGCTGAAGTGTCCACCGGGTTTCAGTACCCTGAATATATCTTTCAACACATTGTTTTTGTTAGGCACCAGATTCAGTACACAGTTGCTTACTACTACATCAGCTACATTGGCAGTAACGGGCATTTTTTCTATATCACCGTATCTAAATTCCACATTGTTGAAGCCTAGTTTTTCGGCGTTCTCACGGGCCTTATTTATCATTGCTTCTGTGAAGTCTATTCCTATTATCTTTCCGGTTTCGCCGGTGGCTGCACGTGCCACAAAACAATCGTTACCTGCGCCGCTGCCCAAGTCTATAACAGTATTGCCAGGTTCTATCTGTGCAAACTGTGTGGGTAAGCCACAACCTAAGCCCAGGTCTGCATCAGCATTGTAGCCATCAAGGGTGGTGTAGTCATCGCTCATTATGTTATATACCTCTGTGCTGCAATCGCCCGCCCCGCAGCATGAGCTCATATTGGTGCCTTTGTCTTGGAGCGCAATTTCGGCATATTTCTGTTTTACTATCTCTTTCAGTTCTTGTTCTGTTTGCATGTTTATTAAAGTTTTGAAGTTTGAAAAATGGAACTTTTTGTTTTGTGATTATGTAATTAGTTGCAGCAATCTGTGCCACATGCTGCATTGTTAAGGGTAGGCAGGTGTACAAAAAACGTATCAAACAGCCCTCTGTATTTGTTCCATGCCTCTGGATTGATGCAGTAGCAAATGCTGGTGCCCTCCACTGAGCCCTTTATGATGCCAGCATTTTTCAGCTCTTTGAGGTGCTGCGATATAGTGGCTTGTGCCAACCCCAACTCCAGCACCAAATCATTGCATATGCAGGCATTGATGCTGATGAGGTGCTCTAGAATGGCTATACGTGCCGGATGTCCCAGTGTTTTGGCAATACTGGCAAGCTGGTTTTGTTTTTCTGTAAATAACTCTGTTTTACTGACTCCCATGTTCTTTAATCGTTTCATTGCAATATTACGATGAATTATCGAATTGACAACATTTTCAGGAATAAACTTTGTTGATGAGTGTATTGATGCAAAAAAAAGAATGGCGCACATGAAAGGTGCGCCATTCGGGGAAAAATGCATTAGACCTTATTACATAACAGGGCCTACCATAGAGTCGAATACTATCTTAGAAATGTTGCCAATGGCTTCAGAAAGCATCTTCATATCCTTTCCTTTGGTCATGATAGTAATGATGTAAGGATTGCCCTCTATGTACACTATGCCACAGTCGTGCAACTCTACTGTATTGCCATCGCCCCATTCGCCCATTTTGTGCGCTACAGGCACTGTGCGAGGTATTTTTTTGAGGATACCGTCTTTAAAGGTAGCCTCTACCAGTAGTTCAGTAGCATATTCAGAAGCCTGCATAGACAAATAGGCAGCATTATATAGTGTTTCCAGAAACTTAGAATAATCGCGGGTGCTGATGGTGTAGTTTTGATCCATCAGATCGGGTGGGGTAAGCTTTAGGTCTTTGAATGTTTTGTTGAATACATTCATATCCATTCTGGATACAAGTTCTAGGTTGGCGTAATTATCAGAGTACACTATCATATAGTGAAACAACTCTTTGATAGAGTATTTATGCCCTGGTTGTAGTGTTTTGGCAGAATAGTACTGTACGGGCATTTCGCCTATCGGCGGATTGAATACATACCTTGTCTCTAGTAAGCCAGGTACGTTTTCTGCCATTTTAAGGTAGGTGATCAATTGAGGCACTTTGAGCAATGATGCAGGGTGGTAAGTATGCTCTGGGTTGATATTTACCCACCCGTCGTCAGACAAACGACGCATGTAAACCGATGCATTAATGACGCGACCTGCATTTATTTCATTGTCTATAAAGCTGGTAACATTCAGCTTCAGTGGCATCAAAGCCTCTGCTTCACAATCTTGTGCAGCAGAAACTATAGGACCGATATGTTTATATACATGCAGGCGTGTGATGTCATAACTACAATCGGGCTTGGGTAGGTTTTTGGGAGTGCCAGATACTGCTGTGACATCATCACTTTCTTTATCGCTTAGGAAGTATTTGGCAGTTGTCACTGATACTGCTGCAGTGATTACTGCTGTGGAAAGCAAATATATTGCTAACGTTTTTTTGGAAGTCATCCCAACTTATTTGATGCAATATAGATAATATTTTGAACCAAAAATGAATAAATGATACTTGAATATTTAATTATCGCATAAAATTGTGTTTCCTCAAATGTGGTTATTAATGGAGTATTGGAGCTCAAAGGGCTTGTTGAGTTATTAACTTTTGGTTAATGAACATGGAAGATAGTGCAAATTTATCCAAAACAAAAATCCCCTGCATCGAAAGAAACAGGGGACTTTGGTTTGAGGTCGAAAGCGGACACGCGGAGGCTTTATCGTAGTTTTTCTATCTTTATCATTCTTACCTTGAAATGCTTGACAGCAAAGCGTTTCAGACTATTAAATGTAAAATCAGCATTTCTAAAAGTAAAGAGAAAACAAGAATGATTTAACATTTACCGTCCCCTTTACCGTCCCCTAATTGAGGTTCGAATCCGTATCTT
>JBIKKS010000459.1:0-5605 GCA_044360235.1 Flavipsychrobacter sp.
CAACCAACGTAAACTGTAATGGTGGTGCTAACGGTACTATCGACCTTACAGTAACTGGTGGTACTACTGCTTATACGTATAACTGGAGCAACGCTGCAACCACTCAAGACCTGAGCGGCTTGTCAGCTGGTACTTACAGTGTAACAGTAACTGATGCTAACGGTTGTACCGTAACAGCTAGCAAAACAATCACTCAGCCTGCAACGTTAACATTTGCTGGAACAAGTGCAGATGTTGCTTGTTATGGTGCTAGTACAGGTGCAGTTTCTACAACTACAATTGGTGGTACTACTCCATATTCATATTCTTGGAGCAATGGTGCGACAACTGCTAATCTAACTTATGTAGTTGCGGGTACTTACTCTGCTACTGTTACAGACGCTAACGGTTGTTCTGCTTCACAGTCATTCGTAATTACACAATCTGAATCTACAATAGTTACTGCAACGGGTACTGCACTTTTATGTGCTGGGAACACTACCACACTTTCTGCAACACCTACTGGTGGTGCATGGACAAGCAGTAACACAGCTAAAGCTACGGTTAATGCAACAACTGGTGTTGTTTCAGGAGTTAGTGCAGGTTCTGTAAATATTACTTACACAGCATTAACTGGATGTAAAGCAATCGTTCCTGTAACTGTTAATAGCACTGTTCCCAATTTCATTGGTTCATTAAATGCTTGCGTTGGCGAAGCGGTGACTTTATCAAATTCTGTTACCGGTGGTGTATGGACAATTGCTAATCCTTCTATTGCTACAATCAACGCTACTACTGGTGTAGTAACAGGTATCATGCCAGGTTCTACAACAGTTACTTACACATTGGGAGAAGGTTGCTCAAGAACTGCAACATTCACTGTTAAACCAATTCTTGATCCTATATCAGGCTCATCAAGTATTTGTCTTGGTCAATCTAAACTATTGACTAACTGTCCTGGTGGTTTGTGGACAAGTAGTAATCCTTCTGTAGCTTCAGTATCAGGTTATGGTACAGTTAACGGAATCTCTCTAGGCACTGCTACAATTACTTTCCGTTTGTTATCTACAAATTGCTATGTTACTCGTGAGGTTACAGTAAATCCACTTCCATCAGTAATAGCAACTGCACCTAATTTGTGCCCAGGTCATACGGCTACACTTAGCTCATCTCCTGCTGGTGGTACATGGTCTAGTAGTAATGCTCTGGTGGCAGATGTTAATCCAGGAAGTGGTTTAATAACAGGAGTGATAAATAATCATCTTGGTATTTCTGTTACAGTAATTACTTACACTCTTCCAACTGGTTGTAGCAGATCTACTGTAGTGACGGTTAATCCAGTTCCTGCGCCTATTTATGGTGGTAGCACTACATTATGTTTGGGCGGTACTACTACTATGTCTTCGGGCTCTACCGGTTGCGGTTGGAGCAGTGATAACTCTACTGTAGCTTCTATTTCTCATGCTGGTGTGGTTACAGCTCATAGTGCTGGTACGGCAACTATTAGCTTTGCTAATACAAGTGGATGTGCTTCTACTACAGTTGTTACAGTTAATAGCATGATGTCGCCTAACGCTGGTACTGAAATAGTATGTACAGGTCAGACAACTACATTAACTAACGCTACACCAGGTGGTACTTGGAGCAGCAGCAATACTGCAAGAGCTTCAGTTAATATCACAACAGGTGTGGTCAGTGGTTTGAGTGCAGGTACTGTAAATATTTCTTATCGTATCGGTACTAGCTGTTATTCAGTTACTCAAGTTACTGTCAACAGTAACACTGCAAATATCTCTGGTCTGAAAACAGTGTGTGTAGGTACTGTCACTAATCTTACTTACCCAGCATCTGGTGGTACATGGAGCAGCAGCAACTCTTCTGTTGCTACAGTTAATACTGCTACCGGTGTTGTTTCTGGTTTAGCTACAGGTACTACAACAATCACTTACACTTTAAGTGCTGGTTGTTTCAAAACAGCTATCGTTACAGTAACAGCTTCACCTGCTGCAATTACTGGTGTTGCTACAATGTGCGTGGCTGCTACTACCAATCTTTATAACACAGGTGGTACTTGGAGTAGTGCCAATACAGCTATTGCCACAGTTAATGCTTGTGGTGTAGTTACTGGTGTTAATGGTGGAGTTACTACCATTTCTTATCGTATCAATAGTACTGGTTGCCATGCTACTAGGGCGGTTACTGTAAATGCTCTGCCAGATGTTATTTCAAATCCTTCTGCTTTGTGTTTTGGTACTTCTGCTACTCTTACCTCTGCACCAGCTGGTGGCACATGGTCTAGTAGCAATTCTTCTACTGTTAGTATAAACACTACTACAGGTGTTGCAACTGCCAATTATGCTGCTACTTCTGGCATTTCAATAGCTGTTATTACATATACTGCTCCTACAGGTTGCAGACGCACTACAGTCGTTACTGTTAGTCCTCAGCCGTCAGCAATTTTTGGTGGCGTCAATAGTATTTGTGTTGCAGGTACTACATCATTCTCTGCTAGTTCAGCAGGATGTAACTGGAGCAGCAATAACACTGCTGTCGCCACAATATCGCATGCTGGATTAATAACAGGTATAAGTGCCGGTACTGCTTTAATCAGCTTTACCAATACTGCTGGTTGTGCTAGTACAAGGGTAATTACTGTAAATGCAACAATTGCACCTAATACTGGTAGCACTAATATTTGTATAGCTCAGACAACAACTCTTTCTAATCCTCTGAGTGGTGGTACATGGAGCAGCAGCAATCCTACAGTTGCAACTGTTAATTCGTTTGGTGTTGTAACAGGTGTAAATGCTGGTGCGACCAGTATCACTTATTCTTTACCAGGTGGATGTTACAGCGTTAGTACAATTACTGTTATTAACAACACTGCTCCTATATCTGGCGATGCTTCTGCTTGCGTTGGTTCTCCTGTTACTTATACATATCCGGTTTCTGGTGGCACATGGAGTAGCAGTAACACTGCAGTAGCATCTGTTGATGCTTCTACAGGTGTTGTTACAGGGTCAGCTACTGGTAGTGCAACGATTACTTACACATTGATATCTGGTTGTCATAAAACTAAAACAATCAATATTACAGTTCTATCTACAGCTGTTACTGGTCCATCTACGGTTTGTGCAGGGTCATCTGTTACTTTTGCCAATACTACAACTGGTGGTGTATGGTCTAGTGCCAATAATGCAATAGCTACAGTAAATGCTACTACAGGTGCCGTAACAGGTGTTGCAGTAGGAACTACTGTTATTACTTATACAGTAGGTGGTGGTTGTTATGCAGTCCGTACAGTTTCTGTAATAGCTACTCCAGCTCCGATTACGGGTACAACAACAGTATGTATGGGGCAAACAACAACCCTACACTCTACTACTCATGGTGGTGTGTGGTCTGCATCTGGTTCTCCGGTAGTGTCTATTTGCGCTACTTGTTCTTCTGGTGTGGTTACAGGTATTGGTGTGGGTGTAGCAACTATAACTTATACTGTTGGCACAGGTTGTTCTACTACAACTGTAGTTACAGTGGCTCCTATGCCTACTGAGATAGCTGGTTCTCTAGCACTTTGCGCAGGCTCTATAAGTGGTCTTACTACAGGTACTACTGGAACATGGAGTAGCACTAATACTGCTGTAGCTACTATTTCTCCAACAACAGGTTTATTAACTGCAGTAAGCGAGGGAACTGCTACAATTAGTTTCGTTACTCCAGCAGGTTGTATGCGTGCAGCAGTAGTTACTGTGTCTCCTCTTACTACTGTTGCCCCTATCAGTGGCAATACCGGTGCTGTATGTTCTGCTGGTACATTGTCACTAAATAGCACTACTTCTGGTGGTACTTGGTCTACATCTAACGCTTCTGTAGCTACAGTTGGTACTTCTGGATCAGTTACTGCAGTATCTTCTGGTACAGCTAAAATCACTTACACAGTTGGTGGTGTTTGCGGATCAGCTATCGCTACAACAATAGTTACCGTTTCTCCAACTCCTGATGCAGGCGTAATATCTGGTTCTACCAACCTTTGTGTGGGTTCAATTATCCCGCTCACTTCATCTATGCCAGGTGGTATATGGAGCGATGGTAGTCCATTTATCGCAGTAACTTGTCCTTGCAACTCTGGTCAGGTTACAGGTATTGCTCCTGGTGTTGCTACACTGTCTTACACAGTTTCTAACGCATGCGGCACTAATGTCGCTACTTACACAGTAACAGTTAATGCAATACCAGTTATTACTCCTTCAGTGATAGCTCCAGTAATTGCTGGTCATGGTGATGCAACGATGCATTTCGCTACTACTGGCACTCCAGTTACCTATAGTATAGTATGGAGTACAGCAGCCGATGCCGTAGGATTCACTAATGTTACCGGTGCTTCTCTCACATCTTCACCACTTACAATAGCTGTTCCACTTACAGCTATTGAGGGTTCATTCTCTGGACATATAACAGTGTCTAATTCTTATTGCGCTAGTATACCTCAGCCATTCAGTATTACTGTTAACGAATCTGTAAACATTTACACATTCGCAGGTACAGGTGTTTCTGGTTACACAGGCAATAATGGTGCAGCTACGTTGGCTAAAATGACTCACTCTTATAGTATTGCTACTGATTGTGATGGTAATGCTTACATCGGTGATTTCGCAAATGCAGTTGTTCGTAAGGTTAGTCCTACTGGTGTTATAACGACTATCGCCGGAAATGGTGCGATAGGATACAGCGGTGATGGTGGACCTGCTACTGCTGCTACAATGTCTCATCCTTATGGTGTAGCACTAGATGCTGCTGGCAATCTTTATTTCTCAGATTTCAACAACCATGCAGTTCGTAGAGTTAGTACTTCAGGAGTTATTACTCGTATAGCTGGTAACGGTGCTTATGGCTATTCTGGCGACGGTGGAGCTGCTACAGCTGCTAGTCTTCAATATCCTTCGGGTCTTACTGTTGATGGTGCTGGTAACTTGTACATAGCGGATGACGGTAACTCTGTTATACGCAAAGTATCTCCATCCGGTGTTATTACTACTGTTGCTGGTAATGGTGTTGCTGGTTACTTTGGCGATGGTGCTGCAGCAACTGCTGCAAGATTGTCTGCCCCTAAAGGCGTACACGCTGATGGTACAGGTAATCTTTATATCACTGACTACAACAATCAAGTAGTACGTAAAGTTGATGCTGCTGGTATCATTACTACCATTGCAGGTAATGGTGTTACCGGTTACTCTGGCGATGGTGGACCAGCTACGGCTGCTCAACTGAATCGTCCAGTGGGAGTAACTACAGATAATACTGGCAATGTTTACTTCACTGAGCAGAATAATTATTTGGTGCGCAAAGTCAATGTTGCGGGTGTTATCAGCACTATAGCTGGTAATCATACTACTGGTTATAGTGGCGATGGCGGTCCGGCATTGTTGGCTCAGCTTAGCCAGCCTATGGGCTTGTCTCGCAATTGCAATGGTAATATCTTCATAGCAGATAATGCCAACTATGCTATACGCATACTGGGTGAGTACAATCGCAAACCTTACTTCGTAAACGGCAACGTACAAAATCTAGACGTTTGCACAGGTGCTATGTCAATAGAAATGAATTCACGTTTGTCTGTAATTGACTA
>JBIKKS010000155.1:0-5573 GCA_044360235.1 Flavipsychrobacter sp.
CTTTCACAAAGCCTATTAGAATATGCGTCGTGCGGTTTGTAGTATCAGCTTTGCTCAGTACTTGTAGTTGCTGCATTACTTCTGATAGTCCGGCTGTGTTGTGTGCCACATCGCATATTATAACAGGTTTTTCTTGTAGCCATTCCCATCTGCCACGTAGTCCAGTAGCTTTTTTTACACCACTTAGTGCGTGCATTGCATTAGCCAGTGTTAGCTTCCACCCCTGGTGGGTGAGTAGTTCCACAGCCGTTAGAATAGTTTTTAAGTTGTGTTGCTGGTATTGGCCTTGGAGGTCTGTATGTAGGTCATACATTTCCATTTTGGCATTGTTCACCGCCTTGTAGTAGCTGTACCTTGCATCTTGTTTTACACGCACCATGCCCCATAGCGACTGTGCATAGTGTAGCGTGCTGTGCTTATGTACTGAGTGTTCAAAAAACACCCTTTCTGTTTCTGTGTGTTGTTCGCCTATCACTACAGGTATACCCGGTTTTATGATACCAGCTTTTTCAGCAGCTATTTCGGCAATTGTGTCGCCTAGCAGGTCTTTGTGGTCATAGCTTATGTTGGTGATTACAGATAGCACAGGTGTTATCACATTGGTACTATCCAGCCTGCCTCCCAGTCCGGTTTCTATGATGGCTATATCTACCTGCTCATTAGCAAAATACTCAAAAGCCATAGCCACAGTTATCTCAAAAAAAGAAGGTGCTATTTCTTCTATCAGTGGTTTAATCTTATCAGTAAACGATACTACCCATTCTTTGCTGATAGGTGCTCCGTTTATACGTATCCGCTCTCTGAAGTCTACCAGATGTGGAGAGGTGTAAAGCCCGGTTTTGTAACCTGCGTCTTGCAGTATGGCTGCCAGCGAATGACTTACACTGCCCTTGCCGTTAGTGCCGGCAATGTGTACCGATTTGAATTTTAACTGTGGGTTACCCAATGCTGCACACAACTTCAATGTGTTGGTGAGATCGGGTTTCAATGCAGCTTTTCCGATTCTGGAAAACATGGGCAAACGCTCATACAGATATTCCAGTGTAGCTGCGTAAGAAGTAGCTATTTCCATGGTTGGTTAGCGGCGAGTTTTGAATACTATAGTTACATCCCCGAATTGCTGAGGTTCTGGTCCGTCGCTTTTGCTAAACCGCGCACTGCTCAGTTTTTCCATTGCTATTTTGGTGAGGTGGGCACCAGATGAGCTTTTCACCCGCTTGTCTACAATATTGCCGTTGCGATCTACCGTCACATGTATCACCACCTTGCCACTTTCCTGAAATTCTGCTTCAAATTTATCGGGCGAAATGTGCCTGCCAGAAAGTGTATGACCTATACCTCCGGTGCCATTTCCTGGCACACCTGTGTAGTTTTCAGCACCTGGTGTGCCACCAGGTACGCCTCTGTCGCCATTGCCGGTAGTGTTGCCTTCACTCTTGCCGTCCATGTCTTGCAGTGCGCTGTTGCCACCTTTGCCTACATCGCCGGGATACGTGTATCTAGGGTTAGGCTGCGATTTTCCTTTTTCAGTAGCGTCTGATTTTCCATCTTTTTTACTTTCATTGTTTATCACCGGAGCATCTGCATCTGTCGATTTCAGTATGTTGCTTGGTATACTGCTGCGCATAGCAGTAGTTTTGTACACCACAGTTGCCTGAAAATCGGATGGTGCTTTTTTCGACATTGGCTGGTCTGTGCCACTGCCATCTTCGCTGGTGCCTAGGTTCACTTCCAGTCCCCCACCGTCGTCTGTTACTACTTCGGTAGGAATGGTATATGATAGAAGTATAAAAAGCAATAACAGCAGCGCATGTATGGCTATAGTCCATATCAGTGCTTTATTATTTATCGCAGGTTGTTTGTTTTGTTGCAGCGCTATCATTGGTCTGATGTGCTTATGTTGTTGTGAAGTAGTAAGACTCTTACAAAAATAACAGAAAATAGATATGGCTGTTCATAAAGTTATAGTTGAAGTGTATTTATTAACACTTTTCTGCTGTTTTTGTATTGATTAGGTCTTGGATAATGTGTAATATGGTATGGCAATTTGCTTCAACACTATTTTTTTGTGAACTTTTTGCTGTTTTTACTGTACAGATTCATATCTTTGCAGCCACAGAAAAAATATTCCGATAAAAATCCGCAATATTTTTTTGAATGATAAAATGTTTAACTTACCTTTGCACTCCATTTTAATTTATTACTAACGTAAGCAATGCCTACAATACAGCAATTAGTACGTAAAGGCCGTGAGCAGATACGGACAAAGTCGAAATCCCGCGCACTTGATGCGTGTCCACAACGCCGCGGCGTGTGTACCCGTGTATACACAACTACGCCTAAAAAACCAAACTCCGCGCTACGTAAGGTAGCTAAAGTGCGCCTCACTAACAAAATAGAGGTGATCGCATACATACCAGGAGAGGGTCACAACCTACAGGAGCACTCAATAGTGCTTATCCGTGGTGGTCGTGTTAAGGATCTTCCCGGTGTTCGTTATCATATAGTACGTGGTGCGCTAGATACTGCTGGTGTAAAAGACCGTAAGCAGAGCCGCTCTAAGTACGGTACGAAAAAAGAAAAAGCGAAAGGCGGAGCAAAACCAGCAGGCAAAAAATAATTTCTAACTCTTTAATTTAAGCCAATCATCAGATGAGAAAGGCACAGGCAAAAAAATTACCGTTAGCACCAGATCCAAAGTTTAACGACAAAAATGTAACTCGTTTCGTTAACTGTCTTATGTGGGGTGGTAACAAAACTATAGTTCTTAGCGCATTTTATGATGCTCTAGACAAGGTTTCAAAAATCACTAACGAAGAAGGTTATGAAATTTGGAAGAAAGCATTGAACAACGTTACTCCTGCTGTAGAAGTACGTAGCCGCAGAATAGGTGGTGCTACATTCCAGATACCATCAGAAGTACGTCCTGATCGTAAAATTTCATTGAGCATGAAATGGTTGATCCGTTTCTCTCGTGAGCGCAACGGTAAAACTATCGCTGACAAACTAGCTAATGAAATCATCGCAGCATCGAAGGGTGAAGGTGGTGCTTTCAAAAAGAAAGAAGATACGCATCGTATGGCTGAAGCTAACAAAGCGTTTTCTCACTTCAAAATCTAACATTTTAGTTATTCAATATATTTCTAGCCCTGCCATATGGTGGGGCTAGTTTTGTTTATTCAATCACCTTCTCATCTCACAAAAAAATACTCCTATTAGTACTTTCTATCTATGCTCCTTTTGTGGTATTACTTTAAGTTGTGATTTATTAAGTTCGGTAGTTGAGCTACTCAGGCACACTTTTTTTGCTGCACCCATCAACTAAAAACTTCTCAAAACAAGCAATCTAAATTTTTCAGAATTGCAAATTGCTATTGAACAATATTGTCTTGTATTTGGATAAGATTCCCTAAATTTTTAGAAATAATTTGATCTGCACTTATTAAAAAAGAGCTTTTTGCAGATAGCCGAAAAAGTTATACACATTCTAGCTTCTTATTTTAACATAAAGGTCATAATATTTTAAGCCAATTGACCTTTTTGTTTGTTTTTACAATTCCATTTTGTTAAATTTGGCTTTGCTATTATCCGAATGTTATTAATAAGAGTAGTCAAGCTCTTAAAATAACATCGAATAATTAAGTAGTATTTTCCCCCTATCTCTTTGTAGGCAAGGCATTCAAGCCATTGCCATTATTTTATTTAGTGCCAATATTAAGCTTAATAAAACCAATTGAATATGAGACGAATTAGTTTACTCTTCCTATTACTCTGTTTGAGTATGGCTGGTTACACACAAGTAACCTTCAATTACACGGGCTCTATGCAGACCTACACTGTACCCGCAGGTGTAACATCCATTGGTGTGGATGTAGCAGGTGCGCAAGGTGGTAACTACTCTAGCCCTGTAGCATCAGGTGGTTTGGGTGGTAGAGCACAAGGTACTGTAGCTGTTACTCCCGGGCAGGCTATCTTCATTTATGTGGGTCAGCAAGCTGGTGTAAGTAGCTGCGGTTTTGGGTCTACTGGTGGTGGCAACAGTGGTGGTGGTGCAGAAGGTGGGAATGCCAATCCATTTAGTTGTGGTGGATCAGGTGGAGGAGGTTCTACAGATATTCGTACAGTATCTGGTAGCACGTTCGCATCATTAAATAGTCGTTTACTAGTAGGTGCAGGCGGTGGTGGTTCTGCCTATGCATGTGGTGGTGAAGCTGGTGGTGCTGGTGGTGGACTCACAGGTGGTACAGGTGTGTATTGTGGAAGTTATAGTTCATTCAATAGTGGTTTTCCTGGTACACAAACAGCTGGTGGTGCTGCAGTAGGTAGTGCTACAGCAGGTTCTTTCGGACGTGGAGGAAATGGTGGATCTGGATATGCTTCTGGCGGAGGCGGTGGTTGGTATGGTGCCGGAGGTTCTCAATCTGGTAGTTCTTGCGGTGGATCTTCCTATACAGGTGGTGCAGGTGTTACCGGTGGTTCTACTACTTCAGGTTTCCGTACAGGTAATGGTTATTTAACCATAACTCCCTTATGCTCTACTCCTCCTGCTAGTACAGGTACTTTCAACTATTGTATAGGTGGTTCGGCTACTTTGGCTAATACTGTAACTGGTGGTGCATGGACATCTGGCAATACTTCTGTAGCTACTGTTGCTTCGTCTACAGGTGTTGTTACTGCTACAGGTACTGGTACAGCTAATATTACTTATTCTACTGGTCCTGGTTGTACTTCTTCAATAGTCGTTACTGTTGTTACTGCTCCTTCAGTAGCTAGCGTTACTACCAATAGCCCAGTATGTGCTGGTTCTTCACTTACACTTACTGCTACTGGTCCTTCTGGCGTCACCAGTTACTCATGGTCTGGTCCTGCTACTATATCAGGTGCATCTACTGCATCTGCATCTGTTACTTCTATAGGTAGCTCAGAGGGTGGCACTTACAATCTTGCAGTTACTGGAGGCACAGGTGCTGGTTGCACTGTTATATATCCTAGTATAGTTTCAGTTCTTGCTGCTCCTGCAGCAATATCTGGTCCTTCAGGCGTTTGTCTGGGTGCAAACATCACACTTTCAAATGCTTCTCCATCAGGTGTATGGAGTAGCAGTGCTGCCAACGCTGATGTGAACACTAGTGGTCAGGTTTCTGGTATTTCTGTAGGTGCAGCGACTATCTCTTACACATTACCTAACTCTTGTTTTGCAATAAGAAGCATTAATGTTAACCCATTACCTGCTCTTGGTGTTACTCCAGCTTCTTCGGCTTCAGTTTGCTTTAATAACGGTACATCATTCACTGCAGTGGCTTCTGGTGCTACATTTACTTGGTCAGGTATTGCAGGTGCTACAGGATTGTCTTGTACTTCATGTGCTACTACTACTATTACTCCTACTGTTGTAGGTAACAATCAGTACAATGTGACAGCTACAAGTGCTGCAGGTTGTGTTTCTAATGCTTCTGTAACTGTGAACGTCAATCAGCTACCAGCTGATATTGATGGTGCTACAACTACATGCGTAGGTACTAATGTTTTTGTTACTAACACTACAGCAGGTGGTACCTGGACTAGTGGCAATA
>JBIKKS010000156.1:0-5537 GCA_044360235.1 Flavipsychrobacter sp.
AAAATACCCTTTAGTGCCAGACGCCACACCAGCCAATGCTCAAAAACCAGCTACTGAGCAAGCAGACCACCTGAATAATGTAGAGCAAATTACTATCCAAAATCCTTTGTCAGGTAACTATACAGTAACAATTAAAGGATATAACGTACCAGTAGGTGCACAGCCATATGTGGTAGCATATGACTTAGTGCCTTTAAGCATTGCACTCACCTTCCCTCAGGGTGGCGAACAAGCTACCGATGTAGATTCGCTGAGAGTTTTCTGGCAAGCAATTACAGATGGTAATACGTTCAAAGTAGAATTCAGTAAAGATAATGGCAGTAGCTGGGTAATAATGGCAGATGCTGTTCCTGCTGAAAAACGATATTGTAGCTGGATACCTGAGAGTGTAAGCTCAGGCAACTGTTTGGTAAGAGTGAGTAGAAATGGCACTGGACAGGTTACCACATCACAGCGATTTGTTATTAACCCCAAGCCACGACTATCTCGTGCTACAACCCAGTGTCCTGGGTATATGAATGTCCATTGGTCGCCAATACCTGGTGCAACAGCATATGCAGTACTAAAAAAAATAGGTGCAGAAATGTCAACAGTAGACACCACTGCCGATACCACCTATGTTTATAGTGGTTTATCACATCATGAACGAACTTATGTAGCAGTACAACCCATAATAAATGGCTTGAGCGGCTACAGAAGTGTGGCTTTATCAGGTATAGCCAATACTGGTGATTGCCAACTGACTGCTTCAGTAGGTGATTTGATGATAGAAAAAGTAACAGGACCTGAAAGTGGTAGAATGTACACAAGCACTGCGATACAAGCAGGTAAAACAGTAAAAGTAAATATCAGAAACTTATACAATGCCGACTGTGGCAGCTACTCATTATCGTGGCAAATAAATAATGGTACTTGGCAACAACTCATTAATCCTGGGTATACCATAAGAGCGAATACTACCACAGAACTGGAAATACCCGGATTAGATTTTTCGATGTTAGGTAATTATAAGTTGATAATTGCTATTCATAACACTACCCTGTCCGACCCTCAGGCCTCCAATGATACTTTTACAACTATAATAAAATGTTTGCCTAATGAACCGATGAACCTAACAAGTGCTTTCGAAGATGGATTTGAGGATATGCAGGTATTTAATACCATACACGCCTCTATGGGGTTATCTGCCAATGGTCACTGGGATTATAACAATGATGATGACTCTGGAAGAATCCGATCTTATGTTTATGACAGAATAACCATTAATGGAAGTAGATCTGTAAGTATGGATCAATTTATGCCCATGAGAAAAGGGAGCCATAATTTATTTACTGGCACCTTCAACCTGTCGGGATATGATACTGGTATGCACGAAATAAGAATAGACTATGATTACCTGCTACACAGCATACCCACAAACAAAGACGGCAATGTAGTTTATACTCGTGCTAATGACACCTCTACTTGGAAATCTATATACAGTTATGACACCAATACCTATCCTGGCACGTTGAAGCAAGTAAAATCATTGTCATTAACAGATGTAGTTCGCAATAGCAATCAGAACTTCACAACTAGCACTCAAATAGCATTTGGGCAAAATGATACTTCAGTTATTGGAGCAATAAACTTTGGCACAGGCATTACTGTAGATAATTTCAGAATGTACACAGTGGCTAATGATGCCATATTAGCAGCAGTTGTTGCTCCCATTCCCAACAATTGCGGTCTGCCTTCTTCGATTCCACTGACTGTCAAAGTAAAAAACGGTGTCAATTATACTTTAAAAAACATATCAGTGTATTATGTTTTAGAAAATGGAATGGTAAATCAGGGTACAATTGACTCTCTGAAAGCTAAAGATTCAATGAACTATACTTTTACACAATTAATGGACATTGCAACAGGCAGCAAACATTCTATAAAAATATGGATAAGTGCAGCTGGAGATACTTACAGCCAAAATGATACAATTCTAAATTATCAATTCCTAAATAGCAAAATTATCACAGATTATCCTTATCTCGAGCAGTTCGAAAAGGACAATGGTGGCTATTATGCCGACGGATTTATGAGTTCTTGGCAATACGGTACACCATCATCAAGCAGAATAAACAAAGCTGCCAGTGGCACTAAAGCTTGGAAAACTAACCTTAATGGTAATCATAACGATCTGGAACAATCATACCTATATTCGCCCTGTTTTGACATTTCTGGTATGAGTCAACCTATGATTAGTTTCAGTATGGCCGAAGACATAGAAAACTGTGGCAGCATACTATGCGATGGTGCTTATCTTGAATATTCATTTAATGGGAATGAATGGACAAAACTAGAGGCAAATGATTATAGTATAAACTGGTATGACACTACTCACCACCTCTGGAACACTGCTGGATTCAGCAGGTGGCATGTAGCTACTGCCCCTTTGCCTATACCGCCAACTGGCAAGGTATTGCATCTCAGATTTGTACTTTTTTCAGACCCAGCTGTTACTTACGAGGGCATTGGCGTAGACGATATTCATATATACGATAGAGACAAAGAAATACTATCTGCTAATGGCAAAACAACCATTCAAAATAACTTATCTGCAAACACATGGAATACTTTCACTGCTAACAACCAGATAGTTGCTGGAATACAACCTGTTCAAAATAGTAGCAACTTATCTGTATCATTGTTCAGTTTAGATACACTGCACAATCTGGGACAAACTCAATACATAATACCCAGAAGTTATGTGATGCAAACAGAACAGACAGTAACAGACAGTACACTGATAAGGCTATATGTATCAGAGCAGGACATAGTAAAAATAGCAGAAGATACTACATGCTTGTCTTGTACCAGACTTGAAGATGCATACACGTTGGGGATAACACAATATTTCAATAGCCAGAACAACAAAACTGAAAACGGAACAATAAACGATAATCTCACAGGAAGTACCAGATATTACAACAGTAAAAAAGTGAATTGGGTACCATATATGAATGGATACCGTGCTGAGGCACGAATTAAAAACCTCGGTGAAATATGGTTTAATAATGGTGGACCAACAGGTACATTTGCCGCAGGTGATGATTACCTAAATTTTATTGCATACAAAAAAGGGGCATTTGCTGCTGTTTATTGGCATTCGCTTATAGACACTGCTGTAGATAAATATGTAGTGGAAATGAGTACTGATAATACTGTATTTAGCGATGTAACTACAACGATAGCGCGCAATGAAAATCCGGGTGAATATCAATATACAGCTACACAAGAGTTGACCAATACTGTTTACTACAGGCTGAGGTGGACCATGAAAAACAGTACTACGGTACACTACTCACCAGTAAGAAAAGTAGAACAAAACGATGAAGTAGAAGGATTAGTGAAGTTCGAGGCAGCAATGGCTAGCAGCAAACATGTTCTTACTCAATGGACATCTTATATAGATGGCATGACCCGCAACTACTTGCTGGAACGTGCAATAAATGATGGCAATTACACCGAAATAGCCAAGGTAAATGCTTTGAAAAACTATGGACAACAGTACTACATAACAGATGTGCCTGTTAATGTACCTGCCGGATCAGTAATAAGTTATAGACTCACTGCTACCCTGACGGATGATACTAAAATATCAGTTCCGGTACAAAAAGTAAAATGGATAGATGGCGCGGCTGTACTGAATGTTTATCCTAATCCTAGTAACGACGGCAAATTATCGCTACAATGGAACGCCGACCCTGGCACAGAATTGAAATTGGCAATATGCGATATTACAGGCAGAATTGTAGAACAATACGCTATTATAGCTACCGAGTGGAACAATACCAACACTATAACCACAATACCAAAAGCAAAAGGGTTATATCTGCTAAAGGCTACAGCTGGTAAGTATACGAATACATTTAAAATAGTGCTCCAATAGCTAATCCACTGAAACTGAATGTATTAGAAGTACTTACTTTCAGTAAGATATTCTGAAACGTATTCTCTTACACCTTCTTCTAAAGTGTAAAAAGGAGCATCATAACCAGCATTTTTTACCTTGCTCATATTGGCCTCAGTAAAGTACTGGTACTTATCTCTAATGTCTAAAGGTGTGTCTATGTATTCTATTTTAGGTTCAATAGTCAAAGCACTAAATATAGATTTCACCAAATCGTTAAATGTTCGTGCTGTTCCTGTGCCTGCATTGTACAAGCCGCTTGTGGGTTGGTACTGCATTAGCCATACACACAGTTGCACTATGTCCTTAACGTAAATAAAATCACGTATCTGTTCACCATCCTTATAATTAGGGTTGTGGGAGCGAAACAACTTTACAGAACCTGTATTTTTAATACTTTTAAAAGCATGAAAAATAACGGATGCCATTCTTCCTTTATGGTATTCGTTGGGACCAAAAACATTAAAAAATTTCATGCCCGCCCAGAACGGAGGATGCTTTACCTGAGCTAGTGCCCAAATATCAAATTCATTTTTAGAAACCCCATAAGGATTGAGGGGTACAAGGCTGGTAACTATATCATGCTTATCGTCATACCCATGCTCCCCATTTCCATAAGTAGCAGCAGAGGATGCATAAACTAATGGAATATTGAGAGCAGTACACAATTGCCATATCCTGATAGAATAATCAAGATTTAGTTTTTTATGCACAGCATAATCCATCTCTGTGGTATCTGTACGAGCACCTAAATGAAAAACGTAATCAATGTTGTAATTACAAGTTTTCTGCCAGTCGAAAAACTCTTCTCTGTTCACTTGTTCCAGAAAATGCTTACCTGCCAGATTTGGCAACTTTTTTTCAACAGAAAAATCATCAACCAGAATCAACTGATTGAAACCAATACTGTTAAGATAGCCTACTAAGTAACTGCCTATAAATCCAGCAGCACCAGTAACTACTATTACATTGTTTCGCAGCATCAAGTAGTGTGTTTATTAATGACCCGCTTCAGCTGGCTTTGCTTCTTCGGTATGAGTAGCATCTTCATGACCGGCAGCTTCATGCTTTTCAGACTTTGTGCCTGCACCATGTGCTTCATGACCTCCCGCTGCGCCATGCGCATCGTGTCCTGCTGCAGCACCATGTGCACCATGACCTTCTTCGCTACCTGCGCTTTCCACCTGTATAAAATTGAGTGCTGCTACAAAAAGACCTACAAGGATAATTACCAGCCAAAAAGAATTTTTGAAAGATATGATAGCCTTGTTCTCTGTGCTATGTGCATGATGTGTATCGTGGCTCATTTATGTATTTGTTTTGTCAGCAAAAGTAAACTTTTGAACTGTATTGTGCAAGCATAATAATGGATGTATTTGTGGTGAAAACAATAAAAACATAGGGGAAAGAAAGTACATTTGCGCATCTATGAGCAAAAATGGCACTGCCAAAAGAAAAATTGCAACCTATTTCCTTAAGGGAATGCTTGTGCTATTTCTATCATCTACTGCTTACCTTATCCTTTGCAAATGGCTGATGCCAGTAATAACCCTCACTCAGATAGGAGCACTAGTAGAGGGGCATGGGCTAA
>JBIKKS010000157.1:0-5529 GCA_044360235.1 Flavipsychrobacter sp.
AGAAATTTTAAGGTTTGAAAAAAATGAAATCACATCGATTTATTTTTATTCTATCTTCGCCGGTCTAGTTCAGTTGTCTTTGCCGCTTGGTATTCAGTCTATTATAAGTTTTGTTCTAGGTGGTGCTATCTCCACTTCTTTAGTATTAATGGTTATTATAGTTATATTAGGGGTCTTTATAAATGGGTTACTGCAGGTAAATCAGATGAAAATTATTGAAAAGATTGAACAACAACTATTCGTAAGGTATTCTTTTCAATATGCACACAAAATCCCCAATCTTAATCAGAAAGAGATCAATGATTATTATCTTCCTGAATTAGTAAATCGTTTCTTTGACACTATTTCGTTGCAAAAAGGGATTGCTAAAATATTGCTCGATATCCCTGCCGCAACCATTCAGATCGTATTTGGTTTAATTTTACTTTCATTCTATCACCCAGTATTTATATTTTTTGGTATATTACTGTTATCTATTCTATATGTTATTCTCCGCACTACAGGCGACAAAGGTTTGGAAACAAGCATCGAGGAAAGCAATTATAAATACAAAGTAGCCGGATATTTACAAGAATTGGCAAGGGTGATTACCACATTTAAGTTCTCACGCAACAATTCCTTGCATATCAGTAAAACCGATAAGTACGTTACCGGCTACCTTTCTGCCAGAACATCTCACTTCAAAATACTATTGTTTCAATATTGGACGCTAGTCATTTTTAAAGTGCTTATAGTTTCAGCTATGTTGATAATAGGTGGTTATTTGTTAGTAAACCAGCAGTTAAATATAGGTCAGTTTATAGCCGCAGAGATAGTTATACTTATGGTATTGGGGTCTGTAGAAAAGCTAATCGTTAATCTTGATAAAGTATATGATGTACTCACCTCTATCGAAAAAATCACAAAAGTGATAGATAAACCTAATGAAAAATCGGGCGATGTACTGCTCTCAGATTTAGACAGTCCTTTGCATTTAAAAGTAATAGATTTATCGTTTCACTACGAAGAAGGAAAAAACGTTCTTCAGAATGTAACATTCGAAATATTGGCTGGGGAAAAGATTTGCATAATGGGAAAAGATAACTCTGGCAAATCCACTTTATTAAGATTACTCACAGGTACTTACCCCAACTACAACGGTAGTATACTAATAAACGGAGTGCCGCTGAGTAATTATGACACAAAATCTATAAGAGTAAACACTGGTATTCTTGTACAGATGCAAGATATTTTTCAGGGTACATTGCGCGAAAATATTTGTGTAGGTGATGAATCTATCACTACCTTTCAGTTAAACGAATTGGCAGAAATAGTGGGTCTGAAAAAGTTTGTAGATGATCATAAAGAAGGTTATGACCTAGAACTGTTCCCAATGGGGCAACATTTATCTGGTAGAGTTATAAAAATGATACTACTGATGAGGGCACTCATTCACAAACCAAAACTGTTACTATTAGAAGAGCCATGGTTGGGACTAGAAGAAGAATATGCAAATAAAATAAAAGAATATTTGCTTAGCTACTCCAAAAATAATGTTATGGTGGTAGTAGGTAATGACGAAGAATTTGCAGCAAAATGCAACAAAGTGATAGTACTTGAAAAAGGAACAATAAAAAGCCTAACAGTAAAGTAAGCCATGCAGGACATAAAAAACAGATTGGAAAAAGAAACCTCGCTGAATGATATTGTGGCTTTTAGTAAGATATACAGAGCCGGCAGAAAAAGCAGGGTTAAATATTGGTTTTATGGTGCCGTCGGCTTCATAGTAATCATGCTATTTCTTCCTTGGACACAGAACATAAGAGCCAGAGGCTCTATAACTACCCTCAGACAAGAGCACAGACCGCAAGAGCTAAACTCTATTATAGCTGGTAGGGTAGTGAAATGGTATGTAAAAGAAGGTGATGTAGTAATGGCTGGAGATACGATAGCAAAACTTGCCGAGATAAAAGACGCTTATTTGGATCCTGAGTTGCTAAATAGAACTAGCGAACAGATTGCGGCTAAGAAGTCAGGTATCTCTTACTACAACAACAAAGTAAACGCTACCGAATCTCAGATTAATGCATTAGAAAATTCATTACAGTTGAAATTAAGACAACTGTACATGAAAATTATTAGTGATAGTATGGAGGCAATTGCTGCAACCAATGATTTCAATATTGCCGATGCTCAATACAAAAGACAACGAATAATGAGAGACAGCGGCTTGGTGTCTTTAGTACAACTTGAACAAAGAAATCAAGCTTTTCAGAGTGCATTGGCTAAAAAAATGAGTGCAGAGATTAAATTCATTAACACTCGTACAGAACTAAATCAAGTACGGCAAGAATACGCAGAAAAAATTTTTAAAGCTATTGGTGACAAATCAGCAGCGCAAAGCGAAATCGCTAGCAGCAATGCTGAGGTGTCGAAACTTACAAATCAGTTTGCAAACTATACTATACGTAATGGTATGTATTACCTTTTGGCGCCACAAAGCGGACAGGTTACTCAAGCTACAAAGGCTGGTCTGAATGAGATAATAAAAGAAGGCGAAAAAATTGTTGAGATCATTCCACTTGAGGTCGATTATGCCGTCGAGATGTTTGTAAAACCACTTGATGTCCCTTTATTATCAAAAGGTCAGAAAGTTCGTTTCTTATTCGATGGTTACCCAGCTATAGTTTTTAGTGGTTGGCCACAGGCCTCGTATGGTTTGTTTAGCGGAAACGTAGTAGCTATTGAAAACTCTGTTAACAAGGAAGGTAAATTCAGAATATTGATAGGAGAGGATAGCACCTATAAACCATGGCCGAAAACGCTTAGAAATGGTACTGGCGCTTCAGGTATAGCTCTATTAAAAGATGTGCCTATTTGGTACGAATTATGGCGAAATATAAACGGATTCCCTCCAGATTACTACCAGGCTAAAGAGTCGAACGATGAGAAAAATAAAAAATAGACTACTTCTGGTTGTTTTACTGCTTTTGGCAGCTAACGCTTACGCTGCAGATTCTTTGCGAGTACTAACCAAAAATGATTTTCTGGGTATCGTTCGGTCTTTTCATCCAGTTATTCTTCAGTCAGGACTGCAGGTTAACCGTGCAGCTGCTGATGTTCAAACTGCCAGAGGAGGGTTCGACCCTACGTTGCGTTCAAATGTAGACCGCAAAACATTTGATGGTAAGTCTTACTACAGCTATTTTAATCCCGAAATTAATATTCCTACTTGGTATGGTGTGGAATTCAAAGCTGGTGTGGAAGAGGTAGTTGGCGACAGGGTAACCTCTGAGGCCTCCATGGGTAAAACTACCTACATTGGGGCTAAAGTACCTGTAAATAATCTTCTGTTTGACAAACGCAGAGCAGTGCTGAGACAAGCTCAAGCTATGCAAAAACTAAGTGAAGCTGAAAGACGATTAGCTATTAATGATGTCTTGTACGATGGTCTTGCTGCTTACTGGACATGGGTCAAAGATTACTTGGTATATCAGGTAATATCCAATGCAGTTACTGTTAATGAAAACAGATTCAGGTTTGTAAAAACAGAATACGAACAAGGGGCAAGACCAGCTATAGATACTACAGAAGCTCAGGCTCAGCTACAGAACTTCTATGTGCAGCAAAATGCAGCCTGGCTGTCATTCATTAACTCTGGCAACGAACTATCTAATTACTTATGGTTAGATAATAATCAACCTATAATCTGGAGTGATAGGGTAGTGCCAGACACAGCAGAGGTAAATGAAATATTATCTTCAGGCAATTTTCCAACGCTAAATAGCATACTCGAAACACTTCCCTCTCATCCCAAGTTGCAAAGTATTGGATACAAAATCAATGTATTAGAAATTGAAAAGAAATTAAAAGCTCAATATTTACTTCCCAAACTCAGCCTAAGTGGAAATGTATTGAGTAAGGGATATGGGCTACCATCTGAGGTAACAACACCTTTTTTAGAAAATAATCATAAACTGGGTATTGACTTTAGTATGCCATTACTATTCAGAGAAGCTAGGGGAGGATACAAAGCAGTTAATTTCAAGATACAAGAAACAAACCTCGAGCAACTCAATGTTGCATTACAAATTGAAAATAAGGTTAAAAATTATTACAATGAGATGGTTGCTTTGCAACAACAAGTAACCATTTTTGGCGGTGCTTACACAAATTATCAAAGATTATTTACTGGGGAGAGGCTG
This sequence comes from Flavipsychrobacter sp., assembly GCA_044360235.1. Lineage (GTDB taxonomy): Bacteria > Bacteroidota > Bacteroidia > Chitinophagales > Chitinophagaceae > Nemorincola. The sequence goes on from JBIKKS010000157.1 coordinate 4,185, forward strand.
AGATTTGGGGTAGGAGAAAGCTCACTTTTTTTATTAAACACACGCGAAAATAAGGTCCTAGAATCTGCTCAAATAATGGTAGAATTAAAAACCAAATGGCACAAAACATATGCTGGTCTCATGTGGGCAGCAGGTAGTTTGCAATAGTAGAAAAATCTCTTTATTACCTGTCTAACAAACTAAATACCAAATGATCCAGATAGACTACTACTGGTTCATTATTGCTCGTTCCACCAAAGTCAGTAAGCCGTGGTAGGTGATCTTTGAAATATATCTGATGATGGGCGGTTTCTATTAGCGTACTGGCCAGCGAATGAGGAAAGGGATACCCCGGTTTATATTCCAAAAATATAACTGCAATCCTGTGACACAAATCTTTGTAAGGTTGAAAAATCATAGACTTATTGTCTTCAGTAACATGTTTTGTTAGGTAAGACTTATTGCCTTCCGATATTACAATCTTATGTAGTACCTCTTTATCTATGTGCTCCAATATAAACTGGTCTTTTTCACGAAAGGTCAAAAGATTGATGATAGTATTTATTTTCAGCTTACTATCAGTTACATTATTGGTATGAAACAATAATTGGTATTCCATCCATGTCCAAAACCAAGTGATGACATAGGTCAACAAGCGATGCTTATTTTCGAAATAACGGTATATACTAGCTTCAGTAGTTCCAATTTTGTTTGCCAGCTTTTTAAAAGTAAATTCTTCAAAGCCAATTTCATTAATCATGTCTATAGCATACCTCACTATGTTCTTGCCCAATTCTGAAGTTTCTGGGTCCCTTACATATAGCTTAAGATTCATCTTAATATGAAGTTGCAATTCCATTTACTGATACCGTTTATACTTGATAGCAAATATAGTACAATTAGTCCAAAGCTTAGTATCGATAAAATATTGTCTATTTTTAGTAATAGTATTACTATTTTGAGGGGTAGTTTTGTTACTTTTGTCCGAAAAATATTCGTAGGATGTTAGAAGATCTAAAAATTGGTATACTTGGTGGTGGGCAATTAGGCGCTATGATCATCAGACATGCCATAGATTTTGGTTTAGATGTATCAGTTATGGACAAAGATAAAGATGCACCTTGTTCTAGGTACACTAGTTCATTTACAGCTGCTGATCCTATGAATTATGATGCTGTAATTAAGTTTGGTGAGCATCTTCATATACTAACCATAGAAAGAGAAGCTGTAAACACTTCAGCACTCAGAGCACTGCAACAAAAAGGTGTAAAAGTATTCCCATCTCCTGATACTATTGATATAATAAAAAACAAGTACGTACAAAAAAAATTCCTAATGGCTAGTGGTGTAGCAGTAGTGCCAGGTG
>JBIKKS010000158.1:0-5512 GCA_044360235.1 Flavipsychrobacter sp.
ATAATCCGTGCGGCACTTATTATTGTTACACTCTACAGTGTAGCACCAGCCCTTGCCCAATCACAACAAATATCTCTTGGCCCTACTGATCTCGATGGCAGATACATTGTAAAAAAAGTATGGCTTAATTCTTATCACACTCCACAAGTGATGGTGACCAACAAACAGTATGTACCTGCTACAGATACACCTACCGCCAATACTGACACTAACAATATTATTGTGCAGGTAGGCATGGAACGCAAAAGACCTTTTGCTGTTATTAAGGTACCAGCTTATACCAAAAACTCTGAGGGCATTATTGAGCAAATAACCAGTTGTGATATTTCCTTAACACAACAACCCGCTATTATACAGCCTGCTGCTGCAGCAAAAACCACTGCCAATGCTGCTTCATCAGTTCTCTCTACTGGCACATGGCACAAATTTGGCATCACTCGCACTGGCTTCCACAAAATTGATGCTGCATTTTTAACATCTCTGGGCTTAAACCCTGCTACTACCAACCCCGCTAACATTCGCATTTTTGGCAATGGCGGCGAAATGCTCTCAGAAGCTAACTTCATCCCAAGACCAGACGACCTTCTGGAAAATGCACTACTTGTTTCAGACAATGGCGACAATATCTTCAACGGCAGCGATTATGTAGTATTTTATGGCCTTAATACTACTGGCTGGAACGCCGACACCAATTACAAAAGATATAGTCACGTCAAAAACCTATACTCCGATACCGCTTACTACTTCATTACCGTAAACCAAGGCGCCGGAAAAAGAATTAATCAAGAAAACGCTACCGCTCCCGGCAATGTCACTGTTACTGATTTCGACTACTATGATGCGCACGACATAGACCTCGTAAATCCTGCAGGATTAGGCAAAATATGGTATGGCGAGCAGTTCAACCCTCTCGCTAATAACCTTACCCAGACTTTCAATTTCGATTTCGGAGCCCCTGCTTCAAACATATACTGCAAAGTTTCTGCTGGCAATACAGGTCCAGGTGGCAGTTCCTTTGGCATTGCTATCAATGGCAGCACTTTGGGCTCTATCTTATTCTCATCTGGCACTGGCGATAATACGCCCATACAGCTCCGTGACCTCGACTGGCCCACTACTCTGTCTGCTACAGCAGCAGCAGTGTCTGTCACCTTCAAACCATCTGCTACTTCTGCTCTTGGATACCTCAATTATGTAGAGATTAATGCCCGCAGACAGCTAAGCATTAACTCAGACCAACTCAGTTTCAGAGACCTCAACAGCGTGGGTTTTGGCAAAATTGCGAACTATCAACTTCAGGGGGCTAACGCCAACACCCAAATCTGGGACATTACAAACCCTCAAACCCCAGTAGAACTAAAAGGCACATTAAGTGGCAGCACTCTATCTTTCTCTCGCGATGCCAGTACACTTCGTGAGTTTGCTGCAATGAATAGCCTGAATTTATTTACACCTTTACCCGCCGGACAAGTAGCTAATCAGAATCTGCATGGTAGCCCACAAGTAGACAACATTATAGTTACACACAAAAGTTTTTTACAACAGGCAAATCAATTAGCCGATTATCACCGCTCTCACGACAACATGAGAGTATTAGTAACCACCCCAGAAGAAATCTACAATGAGTTCTCGTCTGGCGCACAGGACATCAGTGCCATCCGCGATTTTGTACGTATGTTCTACCTCCGTGCTGGCTCAGATTCTACTCAGATGCCACACTACCTTACACTGTTCGGTGGGGCATCTTACGATTATAAAAACAGACTCCCCAACAATTCCAACTATGTCCCTGTATTCGAGTCTCTCGAGTCTACATACACTCTTGCCAGTGTCTCTACCGATGATTTTTATGGCTTTCTCGATGACAATGAAAACATCGAAACCAACAAATTACTCAACACCCTAGATATAGGTGTAGGAAGGTTACCTGCACGCTCAGTAGCTGACGCTAATGCCATGGTCAACAAAATCATCAATTACAAAACACCTGCCACATTAGGCCCATGGCGACTGGCTTCTACCTTGGTAGCCGACAACAACGACCTTGCTGGCGACCATATGATAGATGCCGAAATAATGGGCATAGACATCACAGCAACCACCAACAACCTCTATAATCACAGCAAGATATACATAGATGCTATACCCCGAATATCTACCCCTGCAGGCGAGCGCAGCCCCAATGCTAGTGCAGCTATATCAGACAGGGTATACAAGGGCACAATGCTCATCAACTATAGTGGACATGGCAATACTCAGGTATGGGCAGAAGAGCGCATCCTCACCCGCGAAGACTTTAACAAATGGAACAACAAAAACACACTTCCATTTATGGTCACTGCAACATGCGACTATGGTCAGTTCGATCATCCTCAATATGTATCTGCCGCAGAGCAACTCGTAATACTCAAAGATGCTGGAGTTATATCCATACTCACTACCACCGCAGCAGTATATGCCAGCTATAACAGACCACTGAACTCTATCTATCTTAAAAACCAACTGAAACAAAAAACCAACGGCAAGTGGCACACCTTCGGCGACGCATCTCGCCTAGCCAAAAACGAAAGATATAGCGTTTCTGACAACCCTGGCGAGCTGGCCAACTACCGCAAATTTGCACTTTTGGGCGACCCTGCACTTACCCCCAATTTCCCAGAGCATAATGTACACATAGATAGCATAATAGATGTAGCTACTCAGCAGTCTTCTACCACCGTCAAGGCTCTGGGAGAATACCGTGTTAGTGGTACGGTACAAGACAATGACGGCAATACACTCAATGATTTTAATGGCATCTTGTCTGTTTCCTTCTTCGACAAGCCACGCACCATCAATACCATCACATCTGCAAATTTATCGTTCCAGCTACAAGACAATCTAGTATACAAGGGTAAAGTCAGCGTTGTAAATGGTCGCTACTCTTACACATTCATTGTACCTAAGGATATCAACTATTATCTGGGCACTGGCAAAATCAGCAACTATGCACAAAATGGCATTACCGATGCTGCCGGAGTAGACACAGGCTTAGCTGTAGGTGGCTATTCAGACAATCCCGTTACCAGCGATGTACCACCAGTTGTAAAACCTTATATCAACGATAGCTTTTTTCTAAATGGCGGCATTACTGGTGCTAATACTTCTTTGTTCGTATCTCTCTACACCGAAACCGGCATCAACGTATCTGGCACAAAACTAGGTCACGACCTCACAGCTGTGCTCGATGGCAATATTGAACAACCCTACATCCTCAACGACTATTACGAAACAGCACCCAATACTTATAAACGTGGTTTTGTCAACTTCCCTATTAATGGTCTCTCAAATGGCAAACATACTATTACAGTTAAAGCTTGGGACGTAAACAATAATTTCGGAGTGGGCAGCGTTGATTTCGTAGTGCTCGATGGAAAAATAATAAGCATCGAAAACCTCACCAATTACCCCAATCCTTTTACCAACGAAACACACTTCGTTTTCGAACACAATCACCCCGATGAAGAATTGGATGTCAAAATCAACATCTACAACACCGCAGGTGCACTGGTTAAAAACATTGAGCAAATATTCACCCCAACAGGCAGTCGCACCAACGAAATAGTATGGAATGGCACCGACAATCAAGGCAACAGACTGCCTTCTGGGATATATGTTTACAGACTCATGATTACCACAGATAAAGGTTTTAAATCTACCGCATACCAAAAACTGGTAATCGCACGTTAATACATTGAATGTTCAGAATTATTGTTGACTATATGGGCAAAAAGAAATATTTTTGCTCAAACTAAAATTTTAATAATAACAAAATGGCAAAACGCTTTGCTTTATTGGGATTGACGCTTCTGGCGGGAATTTCAGCATCTCGTGTGAGTGCACAGTCTACGTCCAACAACCTTAACGGAGCTAGCTTCGTTACCACAGCAGTACCTTTTTTACGCATTTCTCCAGATGCCAGGGCTGGTGCCATGGGCGACGCAGGTATAGCAGTATCTCCAGATGCCAATGCACAATACTGGAATGTGGGCAAAATCCCATTTTCAGACAAAAAATACGGTGTTTCTGTTACCTATACGCCATGGCTGAAGGATCTTGTTCCTGATATATTTTTGGCTTACTTGTCTGGTTATGGCAAATTTGGCGAAAATGACGAGCAAGCTATAAGCGGTTCTTTGCGCTATTTCTCTTTGGGCACCATCAACTATACCGATTTCAATGCGCAATCTACTGGCTCTGGTATGCCTCGCGAATATTCGCTTGATTTGGGCTACTCTCGCAAGCTATCTGAATTTTTGTCTGCTGGTCTTAGTATGAGGTATATTCACTCCGCTATTGCATCTGGCGTCAATCTAGCTTCTACAGGTGGCGATTACCGACCCGGCAATGCGTTCGCAGCTGACCTAGGTGTATATTACACCAAAAGCAAAGAAAAAGATGCTGATCATATCAACACCTTCAACTTTGGCGCAGTACTTAGCAACATAGGTTCTAAAATCACTTACAACTCTAACCGTCGTGATTTCATACCCATGAATCTGGGTGTGGGTGTAGCTTATACTTCACAGATAGATGCATACAATAAAATCACTTTTGCTCTTGATGTCAACAAACTACTGGTACCTGCTCTTCAGTATTCTGGTGCAGATACTCAGGTAAGTGTTGTAAATGGCATCATCAACTCCTTCCAAACAGGCGATCAACTTAAGCAGATTTATGCTTCATTGGGTGCAGAATACTGGTATCAAAATACTATCGCTTTCCGTGCTGGCTATTACTACGAAGACAGAACCAACGGCGACCGTCAGTACATCACTTGTGGTCTTGGTGTTAAGTACAACGTATTCCAGCTAAATGCTTCTTACCTTGTACCACAGGGTTCAGGTATCACCCGCAATCCATTGTCTAACACACTTCGCTTCTCTCTGATATTTGAATTCGACAAACTGGAAGACAAAACTTCTACTACCGAAGACGAACCAGCAGCAGCACCTACTTCACCGTCCGAAGGCAGCAATTAATACTTCATTGATAATGCATAAAAAAAGTCCTGACACACCGTTCAGGACTTTTTTTATGCAGATCATTTATCTTTCTACTTTTTATCTACAGCCTATCTACCTAGCTAATATTCTCATCAATAAACGATTATAAACTATCAACAAAAGACCACTTACTAAACACAAACGATTCTCTACAAAACACTAAAACCATCTACTAACGACTATCTACTAAATACTAACGTGCTATCTACTACAAAAACTACCCCTCCTCATCAAAACCATTTGCAGCCTCTGCTCCCTTCACTATATTGTAGATAGAAGGAGCGTGTTTGTAAATAGTCTTATTAAATCTGTTGCCCAGCACTATAATGGTCATGTTTTCTTTTATCAGTCTGTAAAACGATGTATTGTTACCATGCCACCATCCGTTGTGGTATATCACCTTGTTACCATTGGGGTAGCACAGCATTCTCCATCCCAGCCCATAGTTCTTTATACCAGGCTTCTCG
>JBIKKS010000159.1:0-5483 GCA_044360235.1 Flavipsychrobacter sp.
GTTTACCGCTGCTGTATTGGCACTGCAAACTGAATCAAAATTTGCAAAAGCATACAACGAAGGCATCAGCAAAAAACAATATTGGGACTATGTGTATGAAGATACCATGACCCTTATCGCTCGCCTACCACGTGTAGCTGCGTATATATATCGCCGCAAGTACAAAAACGGGGAGCATATTCAGCCAGATGGCATGCTCGACTGGAGTGGCAACTTCGCTCACATGCTAGGCTTTGAAGACGAAGGATTCAAAGAACTGATGCGCTTATACCTAACTATACATGCAGACCACGAACCCTTACTTATCTTTTGCTGCTGGTATGACTGGTCTTGCAGGTCCACTGCACGGCTTGGCTAATCAGGAAGTAATACGCTGGATAGAAGAAATGTGTAAAGAATTAGATACTGTACAACCCACTAAAGATCAGATAGGCGAATACATACACAAAACACTGAAAGAAGGTAAAGTAGTGCCAGGATACGGACATGCAGTATTGCGCAAAACTGACCCACGCTTCACTGCACAAATGGAATTTGCAAAACGCCACTGCCCAGATGATGCTACCGTACAAACTGTATGGAATGTATATGAAGTAGCACCGCCAATACTGGAAGGCACTGGCAAAATTAAAAACCCATGGCCTAACGTGGATGCACACAGTGGTGCATTGTTGAAACATTACGGCTTGGTAGAAGAAGAATTCTACACAGTTCTGTTTGGTGTGTCTCGTGCGCTAGGTGTATTGGCCAGCCTTTGCTGGGATAGAGCTTTGGGCTTCCCTCTGGAGCGTCCGAAGTCTGTAACTACAGAATGGGTTAAAAAGTTCATAGCGAAAACAGAAGCATAATAACGAATAGTATATCGGTACAAAAACTAAAAAGCATGCAGCCACTCTGCTTGCTTTTTAGTTTGTAGGAACACAACATTTTTAGTAACACTCAATACAACAATCATGAGTAAAGGACCAATTTCACAATTCATACAACACCATTACCGCCACTTTAATGCTGCGGCACTGGTAGATGCAGCCAAGGGCTACGAAACACACCTGCTGGAAGGTGGTAAAATGCTGGTATCGCTGGCAGGAGCTATGAGTACTGCCGAACTAGGAATATCGTTTGCAGAAATGATAAGGCAGGATAAAGTACAAATTATCAGTTGCACAGGCGCCAATCTGGAAGAAGATATAATGAACCTAGTGGCACATACACACTACAAGCGTGTACCTAACTATCGCGACCTAAGCCCGCAAGATGAATGGGAACTACTGGAGCAGGGCTTTAACCGTGTAACAGATACCTGTATACCTGAGGAAGAAGCATTCCGCAGAATACAGCGTCACATTGTGAAAATATGGAAAGATGCTGAGGAAAAAGGAGAACGTTACTTCCCGCATGAGTTTATGTACAAACTGCTGCTAAGCGAGGTAATGAAAGCCGACTATGAGATAGACCCTAAGCATAGCTGGATGATAGCTGCTGCTGAAAAAAACATTCCTATAATAGTACCAGGATGGGAAGACAGCACCATGGGGAACATATTTGCATCTTACTGCATAAAAGGCGAGTTGAAACCTAGCACCATGAAAAGCGGCATAGAATACATGATGTGGCTTACTGACTGGTACAGAAAAAACTCAAGTGGTAAAGGTATAGGTTTCTTTCAGATAGGTGGTGGTATAGCAGGCGACTTCCCAATATGTGTAGTACCAATGATGTATCAGGATCTGGAATGGCATGATGTACCTTTCTGGAGTTACTTCTGCCAAATAAGTGACAGTACTACATCTTATGGCTCTTACAGTGGCGCAGTACCCAACGAAAAAATAACTTGGGGCAAACTAGACATCAACACTCCAAAATATATAGTAGAGAGCGATGCTACCATAGTAGCACCACTGATATTTGCGTATCTGCTGGGCTGGTAATCTAAATATTATAATTAGTGTAAAAACGGTGATAAGCTACAGCTTATCACCGTTTCGTTTTTGTGTAATGAGGATGTTTTTATCTTTTCTCCAGCAACATCAATTCTTCGTCTTGCTGAGGGGGTGAAATCATACCGATAAAATCGAAACCGAGTTTAAACAATAACCGTAAAGAAGGAACATTATCATCAGTAGTAATAGCAGCGATTACGGGTACAGACAATACCTGCATGGCATGTTGCACGACCGCTGCAGCTGCTTCTACAGCATAGCCTTGCCCCTCAAACTGTGGCAACAGAGCATAACCCAAATCGGGATGAGGAAGATAATCGCGTTTTACAAGCCCGCATATACCTATAGGTGCATCGTCTTCTATTCGCTTTATGAGCCACAAACCATAACCGTAAGTACCATAGCTGGCTACTGGTCCATTGGCTATATACTTTGTAGCATCTTGCACAGAGTGAATATTTCTGTCCCCTATGTGCCTGATCCAGCTAGGTGTGTTGACAAGTTGTAGTATAAAACTTGCATCAAGCTCCTCAGATAGTTGTGTTACATGCAGTCTGCTGGTAGAGATTATGTCCATTACTCAATAGAAATTGAAACCGCAAGCTATACATATTTTCTCGGTAGATAGCATAATTGTACTACTGCAAATAAAACGCTATGCTTATCTTAGCATAACTATGATAACTAAACCTAAACTGGTAGTCCTGACTGGAGCTGGCATAAGTGCTGAGAGCGGACTGCGCACATTCAGAGACAGTGACGGACTATGGGAGGGCTATTATGTACACGATGTAGCTACTCCACGCGCCTGGCGAAGAGACCCCGCATTGGTACAGGACTTTTACAATATGCGCCGTAGAGATGTGCTGGCAGCCATACCCAATGCTGCACACATAGCACTAGCAAACCTGCAACATCAATATGACGTACATATAATAACCCAAAACATAGACGACCTGCACGAAAGGGCAGGATCTGAGAAAGTAATGCACCTGCATGGTGAGATAGTGAAAATGCGCAGTGAGAAAAACCCTAATAAACTATACCCAATAACCACAGATATAGCACACGGACAAAAGGCAGAAGATGGTAGCCTGTTGCGCCCACATGTAGTGTGGTTTGAAGAACCGGTGCCTATGATAGAAGAAGCCATACCGCTAATGTATATGGCAGATATTTTTGTGCTGATAGGTACATCGCTGGCAGTATACCCTGCTGCCGGGCTGGTAGATTACGTGCCAGACCGAGTATCAAAGTATGTAATAGACAAACACATACCACCCGTAAGCAGATACAAAAATGTAGTGCCTATAGAAATGCCTGCAACAGATGGCATGCAAGTACTAGTGCAACTACTGAGCAGTAATCCTTTATCTGCATAATAAACTCACCTACTTTACCTAAGGCTAAACAGACTATCTACAAACTCTACTTTGTTGAATATCTGTAGGTCTTCCATTTTTTCGCCTACCCCTATATACTTTACGGGTATCTTAAACTGGTTGGCAATGGCAAGCACTACACCGCCCTTTGCAGTACCATCTAGCTTGGTGATGGCTATAGCTGTTACATCAGTAGCAGCAGTAAAATGTCTTGCTTGCTCTATAGCATTTTGCCCGGTGCTACCATCTAGCACCAGCAGTACTTCATGCGGAGCATCGGGCATTTTTTTGCTTATAACCCTGCGTATCTTGCCTAGTTCATCCATCAGGTAAGACTTATTATGTAGGCGACCTGCTGTATCTATGATCACCACATCTGCCCCTTGAGCCATACCACTCTGTACAGCATCGTAGGCTACAGAGCTGGGATCGCTACCCATCTCTTTTTTCACTATTGGCACACCTACTCTTTCGCTCCATATAGTCAGTTGGTCTACAGCTGCGGCCCTGAACGTATCTGCTGCACCCAGCACCACACTTTTGCCGTTTTTCTTAAAGTTGTATGCCAACTTACCAATTGTGGTGGTTTTGCCTACACCATTGACGCCTACTACCAGTATTACATAAGGTTTCTTACCAGTCGGCACATCAAATGTTGCAAACTCGTTGGATGGGGCTGCCGTAAGCATACCCATTATTTCCTCTTGCAATATACCGTTGAGCTGTGATGTGCCTATGTATTTATCCTTGGATACTCGTTTTTCTATTCGGTCTATTATAGCCACTGTAGTATCTACACCCACATCAGCGCTCACCAGTGCATCTTCCACTTGGTCTAGCACCTCTTCATCTACTTTATCCTTACCAGCTACTGCCTTTGCCAGCTTAGAGAAAAACCCTTCTTTAGTTTTTTGCAAACCCTGATCAAGCGCTTCTTTCTGATCTTGTTGTTCTTTATTTCGCTTGAAAAGTTTGTCGAATAAACCCATGTTGTTTGTGTATAAGGTTGCAAAATTAACGAAATATCATTTTCGTAGGTTGAATATGATAAGGAAAGATATGGCAGCCACGCCTCTACCATGTACTCTTACCACTTCGTTCAGTTAAATACCGTAGCTTTTGTGCTGTTCTGGTATTTCCACATCTTCAAAACCCTTCCTCACCAGCCTTTCTCTAAATTTTTGTTGCACTTCGTATTCACCATGTACCAAAAATATCTTCTTCACCTGCCTTGGGTCCTGACAAGATAGCCATTGGCTCATATCTTCATAGTCGCCATGAGCACTAAGACTGGTTATCTCAGCTATTTCCGCCCTTACCGGAAAAGCCTTACCAAAAATCTTCACCTCTCCGTTATTCACTTTCAGCCTACCACCTAGTGATCTTGGCTCGCAATAACCTGTGAGCAATATAGTGTTGCGCTCATTCATTACATTGTTGGCAATGTGGTGCTTCACCCTGCCTGCCTCGGCCATGCCTGATGCAGATATGATCACACATGGCTCATCTAGGTCATTGAGCTTTATTGATTCTTTTACGTCTTGTATGTGCTTTAACCCCTTGAAAGAAAATACATCACTATCTCTTTTCAGTAGAGCTTGCACACTTCTATTGAAACAGCCAGGATAACGTTTTATAGCTTCTGTTATCTTCACTGACAGAGGGCTATCTACGTAATAGTTCACAGGAGGCAATCTATTTTCCAACTCCAGCCTATTTAGCAGATATAAAATCTCTTGTGTTCTGCCTAGGCTAAATGCGGGTACTATGAGTTTTCCTTTTTTCTCGAGGCAGGTATTCACAATATGCTCTAGCAGATGGTCGCTGGTAGCAGACTGTAAGTCGTGCAAGCGATCACCGTAGGTAGACTCCATGATGATGTAATCTGCCTGTGGAAAATCTTGCGGAGACCGCAATATCATATCTCTGTATCTGCCTACATCCCCACTAAACGTGACTCTGGTAGTTATACCATTCTCTTTTATCTTCAAATTAACAGCTGCACTACCCAATATATGCCCTACATCAGTATATACTAGCTCCACACCTTCGTCTAAGGCGCATGGCTCATTATAGGGAATTGTTTCAAACAACGGGAACACCTTCTCCGCATCTTCTTCGGTATAGAGCGGCTCTATTAGTTCACGGTTTTCTTTTTTAC
>JBIKKS010000001.1:0-18766 GCA_044360235.1 Flavipsychrobacter sp.
TCCTGATAGTTGGTGAACAGTGCAGCGGCTGCTCTAGTAATCTCCATTTTACGTTTTTCGTCGTCAATTTTAGATTGCTTGAGGTCGCCTTTTTTGTTGTTTTTACTGTTTACTTTATAGATGTATTCCTCCCTATTGGGTAGGTCAGTCAGATATTCATCAATTGCTGTAGATATAAGGGTAGGTGTAAGGTGTTCTTGCTTCATCATATCAAACAGCTTCACCAGCCTTTTGGTGTCGTAGTAGAGCTCTCCACTGAGCCTGCGCAGCAGGTGTCCTTGTGGTAGCTCTTCCAGCATCTGGTGTAGTATCTCAGCTTTTTCTAGGTCGTCGAGCGGTTGCATCTCCCTTCTAGAAAAATAGTCGGGGTTGGCCTGAATAACCATATTGCAAAAGCCATGAAAGGTATGGATGTTGACCTTGTGTGCTGCTGGTCCAGTTATCTGCACTAGTCGTCGGCGCATAGAGTTAGTAGCCTCGTCGGTATAGGTAAGGCACAGCACTTCTTGGGGTTGCACCTGCGCCTCGCTACGCAGCAGGTTGGCTATACGCATAGCCAGTACCTCTGTTTTACCAGTTCCGGGTCCGGCTATTACCATTACAGCACCATATATAGTGTCCACGGCATCGCGTTGGCGGTCGTTGAGGTTGTCATATCGGTCTTGAAACAGATCTTCTTTATTGGTAGCAGTTTTCATAATGACTATGAAGGTAAGGAAGGATGATAAAAAAATGAGTGAGGAACCAATCTAAATTAGTCAGACAAGTAAAAGCTACTAATACTCCTTAATCCACAATTTCAGCAGGTCGTTGTGAAACGTTGCGCAGAGCTTGTAGCAGCCAGGTATTTCGGCTACTGATAGCCAATAGGTGGCCAAGCGAGTGCCATTGGGCATTGCCTTGAGCTGACTTGTCAGGTGCTGAGTGTACAATTCATAAAGTTCTGATGAGCGTTCTATTTTGTCGTCGAGCGAGTCTTCTAGTACTATGTTTTCGTGAAAAGAGTTGTAGAAATAGATACCTGTGTAAGTAGTTAGGTCGAGGTCGGTGAAATTGCCGTGTATAAGTTCAGCATTAGCGATACCCAACTTAGATATTACCTTATTTCCTGACTGTACAAAGTTGCGCCGCTGCTCTATGCCATGATAGGTGGCAGTGGTGAAGTGTGCTGCTGCTATACAAAATTTGCCTGCACCAGCCCCTATGTCTATAATGCGGGCATTAGGGGTAGCTGCCAAAAAATGACCTGCAGCACGGGCAATGTGCAAGGGTGTCCAGTGCATCTCAGACAGATTGCGGATGTAAATAGGATACAAACTGTCGAAAGCAATATCTGTACTGAAGTAATCGGTATGGGTGTTTGACGGCATTATCGACACAAAATTAATTTTTAGCCGGACAAGGGCTATTGTTTTTTATGAGAGGTGGTAGGATTTTATACATAAAGAGAATGTATGTATATTCTTTTTAGATGCCATAGTATTAATTGTCATTGGTTTATTTATGAGTAGACTTACATTTTGATAACGATATTTTGCGGTAATACTCTGATAACACTAGTGTCAATCAGAGATAACAATTATATAATTACCTGTATGGAAAGTTGTATCTTCGCACACTTTTTAACAGCAAGCCGGACCTTATGACAGGGACCGGTTATTTTTTTAACTCTCAAAATATAACAACTTATGGCTACTGTAACGCGCGAAAACATAGGTACGTTGCATGACAAGATAACCGTGAAGCTTGAAAAGAACGACTACATGCAGTCGTTTGAGAAGACACTGAAACAATATGCCAAAACAGCGAATGTACCCGGTTTCAGAAAGGGTATGGTGCCTGCTGGTATGATACGTAAAATGTACGGTCCGTCGGTGTTTAACGAAGAAGTGATAAAAGTAGCAGGCAAAGAACTGGAAACGTATATGAAGAATGAGCGAATAGCCATATTTGCTCAGCCTATGATACTGCCACCTGAAAACGACCACCACCTAAGCATGTCCAACCCTACAGATGTGGATTTCACGTTTGAGATAGGAGTAAAGCCTGATTTTGATGTAAACTCTGTAATAAAATCATCGAAATTGACCCGTTACAAAATACCTGTAACCGAAAAAATGATGGATGATGAGATGGATCGCATCAAACGCAGATCTGGCAAGGTAGATGCACAGTTGGAAGTAACCGACAAAGAAAATATAATATACAGCACTTATGAGCTGTGTGATGCTGACGGCAATGTGGCTAGCGGCAGCGAAAAAGTAGAAGATACTGAGGTGCTGGACAAAATGCCTGCCAAACTGCAAGAAATGTTGATGGGCAAAAAGCCGGAAGATACACTGGTATTCACCCCAGCGTCGGTATGCACTGAAGAAGAACTGGCAGGATATCTCAAAGGGCTGAAACTGGATGCTGAAGCAGCTAGCCAAACCTGTAAAATGACCATTACCAAAGTAGGACACCTGATACCTGCCGAAATGGGCAGTGAGCTGTATGAGAAGGTGTTTCCGGGTAAGACTATAAACAACGAAACAGAATTCAGAGAGCTGGTAAAGGCTGAGCTGGAGAAAGAATTTGACCGCATAGCTGGCGAGCGTCTGCACAATGAGATGTTTGAGCTACTGGTACACAACACACCGATACAACTACCTGAAACCTTCCTGAAACGCTGGATACGTGAAGGTGGTGAAAAAATGAAATCTGCACAGGAAGCAGAAAACGAATATCCAGGCTTTGAGCACCAACTGCGTTGGCAGCTTATTAGCGATACCATAATGGGCAGAAACGGCATTAACGTGACTCGCGATGAGGTGATAACAGATGTAAAAATACGTGTGCTGGCTTACTTTGGTTTGGGAGCAGATGATGAGGACGAAACACCATGGATGGATGGCTACCTGAAAACACTGACCAAGGACGAAAAAATGATGGACGAAACTTATCGTCGTTTGTTGTTCGGTCGTTTGTTTAGTTTCCTAGAAACTCAGTTTGCTACTGACCACAAGGAAATCGATGAAGAAGGTTTCTTCAAGTTGGCGGATGCGCATGCAATGCACCACCACCACCATGCACATTAATTCAGTAACTTACAATATCAATAAACAGTAAAGCCACTCCGCAAAGGGTGGCTTTACTGTTTATTGAGTGGGTAATTGATACGGTTGCCAAGTTTAAGTAACTTTACATACAAACTATAAAAACACAAAGAGGGAAACAGATTATGAACAGTATACGAATAGGTGTATGTATGTTGCTGATAGTATTGTTATCGGGTTTTGTACCGGAAACATGGGTGAAAATTCAGTCGAAGGAAAATAAATTCAGCATAGAGTTTCCCAGAAAACCAGAAGAGTCTGAGCAGAAGATACAAACTGAAATAGGTGAGCTTAATATGAACATTCTAATGCATGAAGTGGGCAAATACAAAGACGAAAACTCGGTGTATGGGCTTATTTACTCAGACTATCCAGACAGCTTGGTGAACTCAGATTTTAAGGATGAATATATCGATGAGTTTTTTGAGAATGCCATAAAGGGCACTGTAAACAACCTGAAAGGACAGATAATAGAAGAAAAGAGAGTGCTGCTAAGTACCTACCCCGGCAGAGAGGTGAAAATAAGCTTTATGGAAGGGCAGGGAATCATGAAACTACATGTGTATCTGGTGAAAAACAGAGCATACATACTAGAGGCGGGCTGCGAAACCAAAAATGACAACAATAAATCGATGGATAGATTCTTTAATTCGTTTGTGTTGATAGAGAAAAAATAACACAGTATTCGATATTTCACCAACTTTTAGGAAATGCAAAACACTGTTTCTCCGCTACTCATAGCTCATGCTGGTGCAGGGTCAGTGATGCTGCTTACAGGCTTGCCTGCTATGACCACCCGCAAGGGGCAGTACTATCACAGATTATGGGGCAAGGTATATGCAGGAGCTACGGCAGTGGTGGGGTTGACAGGTTTTGCTATAGCCGTTATAAAATCTAACCAGTTCCTGATAGCTACTTCCATATTTGTACTATACATGATGGTGAGTGCATATAGATCGCTGTACCTCAAAAAACTACACCTGCATGTACGTGCGGCGCCGATAGACAAGGCAATATTTACTGGCGCAGCAATAGGTGCGTTATACTTGCTATTGCTGGGCATAAGAGGACTATTGGCGGGTCATTCTTCAGGTATAGTGCCATTGTTGTTTGGAGGGCTGTGTGCGGGCTTTACGCTTAGGGACATTAAAAAGTATACCAAAGGTCCTAGCGATAAGCTACACTGGCTCTTCAACCACATATCTGGTATGGTAGGCAGCTATATAGCTGGCATCACCGCTTTTCTGGCAGTAAATGCTGGATACTTTACCAATGATTTTGTGCTATGGGTGTGGCTGGGTCCTACAGTAGTGGGTACGCCTTATATTATTTATAATATAAGGAGGTATCGGAATAAGAAAGGAGCAATCAAAGAACTGCGCCAGCAAATAGCAGTAGTTACAACTAATGACGAATGACGGTAGATAAAGTAGGGTAAAAGTGTATGTTACTTACAGATTGTTTTCACAAAAAATTACAACGCAGCAATGAGATAGTAAGTTATTATGGTGTAAAATTGTATAAAGTATTATACACATGACAGATGCTGTAACCGAAACACTAGCTGCTGAAGAAAACAAGATTGACGCAACAGAGGCAATAGCCCGGCTGGCCAACCAGATGGAGCAGGTGATACGTGGCAAACGTTCACAAATAGACATGGTGATAACATGCCTGCTGGCGGGCGGCCACATACTGATGGAAGATAACCCAGGCACTGGCAAAACCGTGCTGGCTCGTACCCTAGCACAGTGCATAAGCGGCGGCAGCAATGATGGGCACGTATTGTTTAAGCGTATACAGTTTACACCCGATTTGCTACCTATGGACCTCATAGGCACACACATATTTGACGACCGCTCAAAAGAGTTTGTATTCAAAAAAGGACCGCTATTCTGTAATGTACTTCTGGCAGATGAGATAAATCGTGCATCGCCCAAGGTGCAGAGTGCCCTGCTGGAGGCTATGGCAGAGCATCAGGTAACAGTGGGCGACAGTACACTAATGCTGGAGCAAATGTTCTTTACGATAGCTACTCAGAACCCCATAGAAATGGAGGGTACTTATCCCCTGCCTGCCGCGCAGCTAGATAGGTTTTTTATGAAAATATACTTTGGGTATGTGGACGAGGAAACCGAAATGAACATCTACAGAGAGTATCTGCAAATAGCACGCAATCTTACAGAGTTGCAACAGGTACTGACCATGCACGACATACTGGATCTACAAGCACAAGCCGGACAAGTGCATGTACACGAAGAAATAGTGAGAGGCGTAAGTAATATAGTGCGGCAAACGCGCACTCACCCCGATATATCGTTGGGTGCATCTACAAGAAGTGGCATAGCCTTTCTGAAGTGTCTGCGTGCCTATGCACTGGTAAAGGGCAGAACCTTTGTGACCGAAGATGATGTGCGCGATACAACCCGTGCTGTGCTAGAGCACCGACTGGTGTATCGCAATAAAGATGGTAAACTGAAAGCACTAGAATCAATAATAGTGAAAGAGTGTGATCGTCTGGCAAAACTGAGGTTGTTTGGCTAGGTGTCATTCATAGTTTGGCTAAAGACTGTGGTTTTACAAAAAGGATATAAAATGATATTCGCCGGCAACGGCGGCATACAAATGGCTACTAATAGTATAGCAGCAGTGAGGAGGAGAGTTAAACACATATACACTACAATAATCTTGTTGTGTATACTGTGTATGGCTGTAATGAGTTATGGACAGCGTGGTGGTGTGCAACGTGAGTTGCCACCCGAACTATTGCCCAAACACCCAGTTGGTAAGGAGTCACAAAGAGCCAACATAGACGCCAAACGAGCCATAGAAAACATGTATGGCGAGGACGCACTACCAAGGTCCAGAGAGTTTAAAAGGACGGACAGCACCTACTATGTAGGCTGGATGTTTGAAGGGATATACAAGTACAATCATGCAGCAGATTATGCGGGATTCAGGAATGCAATAGTGGCGCTGGAAAAGGCATTGCAACTGCTGGAGCGCGACTATAAGCGAGCACTAAGTGTGAGGTCTGAAAACATACTGATATTACTACCTGCCTACAACTTTCAGATAGACTTTACTACCATTGCCAATACACTGGTACATGCTTATGGCAATACCGACCAACCCGATAAGATAATACCCGTGCTGCGCAGGGCAATAAAATACAATTTTCAGCGCGAGTATTACCTTGACCCTTACAACATGCTGGCTTGGACCGTACATCGCAATCGTTTTTACACATCTGCTAAGTATCCTTTTCTGAAGAATACGATAGATGAAAATGAAGCCCTTGCCAACCGATATCTGGATAGCGGTATGCGTAGAATAGAAACAAACAAAGCCATCAATACTACTTTGTTTCCACCGGGCTATATAGCTCAGGAAAAAAGTGGCGTGTATCACTACAAAAACATACTGCATGCCTACAACTTCAGGATAGACTCGGCTGAGTACTACTTTGAGCTGATGCGCAAAAACGGCAGGCTGCCCCATAACAACTATGCTAACTTCAAGAGTATATGTGGCGACTTCAGAACGGCAGAGGCTGAGTATAAAATAGCCAGTGAACAAGATGCAGGCGACAAGCGGCTGCAAGAGTGGGCCTACTTTACCTCTATATTGCACCTTTACAAAGCCAACCCTAAAAATGGCGCAGCACTGGCGCGCAACATGATAAAAGCTGGTGGGTCTACCCCGGGCTATGGCTGGTATAATATAGCACTAGCACGCAGCCTCACCTACGACGGACAAGTGGCTCAGGCAGAACGATATGGTAGCAGAGCTGCCGACTTTAAAGAGTTGCACATAGGCACCACACTCGGTCAAAGCCATTATGAATTCGGGCTGCAACTCATAAAACTGGTGAACAAAGAGCAGGCGTGGCAAATGGACAAATTTGAGCACAGCAACTGGTGGTATAACCCTAAGGTGCTGGCTAGTATGGCCCGCAAGCTGAGCGATAAATACTTGCAACAGTTTTTGATCATCAATCAATTTGCGCAAAATCCAGAGCGCGAGCGAGTGATCTACAAATTGTTTTCAACAGAGAATGTGGTGTCGTGGGATGAAATCTGGTATCTGGTAAAGGACTTCAGTACCCGATATTTCCTTAACAGATTCAGGAAAGAAGCAACTACAGATAAGCGGCAATATATCCGTAAGTACTTTGAGTTTTTTACAGCTAAGTTGCTGATGGAGCAAGGTAAGCACAAACAAGCAAAATCCATGCTGGACAAGCTGCTGCGCGACCCTAACACTGATGCTGAATATGAAAAACTGTTTACTGCTAGGCTGTATCAAGCAGAGGCTGAGTGTGCAGATGAACTGGGTAAAGACAAAGAAAGAGATGAATGGTTGTATGAGCTGTATAAGCTATATCCTCAGCTGCTACCATTTACAGGATTGAAACCCAACCTGACACTACATGTAAGTGGAGATGTGGACAAAGAAGTAGTGAACAGATTACGTGCCTGCAACATAAACTGGATAAGCGGCAACAGCACAGTGCGCGCACCAGAGGCATATGTGATTTTTACCGGTAAAGGCAAGAAAAAAAGCATCACTTACTACGTGCTGGATAATGGCGGCAACTACATAGTAGCCCAGCAGTCGTTTGCATGGCAGAAAGCCGAAGAAACGGGCAACGAACTAGCCTATCGCCTATTCAATATAGGAGGAAGAGAACCCGAAGAGACAGAAGAAGAACAGAATAAGTAAATGGGGGGCAAATTGTACACAAATTGGTAGTTACTTGAAATTTTGGGTGTTTATATCCTCATGCAATGTTTTGGCTGACTGTTTGTTTTTACAGTAACTAGTTTACTTCTTGGCTGCACATATTATACTATTTAACATCACGTAATCTGTTCATTCATTGTGTGGAATGCACATTTTATGTAGAAACTGTAGAAAAATTTCTACACTTTTTACACACTTTTGGGGTCATCACATTATGTTGGCACAATAGCGGGTATTTTTTGTAACTTTGTACTAAACATAGTTATTTTATGGTAACACATTAAGTCCTGTAAATCATAGAATTGCAAATTTTTGTTTGCCTTTTACATACTTTCAAAAAAACTATGACAGAAATTGATAAAAATGGACTGATAGTTGATTATCAATAGATTGTAGTGAATTAGTTTGTTTTATTAGCTTAAAATATATTGTCATGAGAAAAGCAGATATCGTAGGAAGCATCGCAGAAAAAACAGGAATACCCAAAGTAGATATTCTCGTAGCTCTTGAAGCTTTTTTTAAAGAAGTAAAAACTTCCCTTGAAGAAGGAGAACCAGTTTATGTGCGTGGTTTTGGTAGCTTTATACTGAAAAAGCGTGCTGCTAAGGTGGGCAGAAACATTAAGAAAAATACAGCTGTAGAAATTCCTGAGCACTATGTGCCAGCTTTCAAGCCTGCTAAAGAGTTCGTATTGGCAGTGAAGGAATCTTCTCATGAGCTTGTAGCGCATAGCGCAGACGATACTGCAGATACTGAATAGAACCCAACTGCATTACTGATTTCGTTACCTTTGTCCCAAAAACAAAAGCGTTGAGGCAGGTACACTATATCACAATCGCAGTAGCTACAATATTAATCGCTCTTTTATACTGGGGAGGCAACACAGTACCACCAGCCCAAAAGCCAGCCACTACACCCATGCAGCAGGCAGGCAGAGGCGGAGGTAATGGTTCCCAGGGCCCTAACACCATGAAGGCAGCCTCTTTTGACTCTATACTTACAGCGTCGCGCATACAACTCCCGAAAAAAGTTGCTGATTCTGTATTATTCATCGAAAACGAACTTGCAGCCATTCGTGACTCATCACGTATGGCTGTCGTTTTTATAAAGCTTTCTGGGGTATGGGAGCGCAATAAACAATACCCTGTTGGAGTTTTTTATAGAGCGCAAGCTGCAAAATTGGAAAATTCAGAAAAAAAGCTCACCTTTGCAGCCCAATTATTTTTGGAGCTACTGGAGCACGAGGGCAATCGCGCTATACAACTCTGGGAAGCATCAGAAGCAATCAGTTGTCTGGAGTTGTCTTTAAAACTCGACTCTACCAACGAAGAAGCAAAATTGGCAATGGCGTCCGCTTACATTCAGGGCACCGAGCAACCAATGGTAGGTGTTCAAATGCTTTTGGCTATGACTCGTGAAAAGCCTGACGATGTACCTGCAAACATGCTTTTGGGACGAATGTCAATACAATCAGGGCAATATGAAAAAGCCATAAAACGCTTTGAAACTGTACTGAAAACAGAGCCTAACAACAAAGAAGCTTTATACTTCCTTGCTCAGGCGTACGAAGAAACAGGTAACAAACAAAAAGCAATAGAACTGCTTGAAAAATGTAAGATGGTTGTAAACAACCCAGAGTTCAGCAGAGATATTGACCAACACATAAATTCATTAAAGTAACTTTTAAAAACTCATATTATGCCTTGTGGTAAGAAGAGGAAAAGACATAAAATTGCTACTCACAAACGTAAAAAACGTTTGAGAAAGAACCGTCATAAAAAGAATAAGTAGGCTATTAATCCCACTGCTTCCTTACAAACGCTGCCGCATTTCTGCACATCGCCAGTACACACATTTGTGTGCTGCCGGCGATGTGTAGATTTATTACTACAGCCTTAAGGCCTCGCTGATACTATGGGGGCGATTGCAGCTGAAGCTGATTTGGTTGTTACCAATGAACAAAGAACTTATTATTAATGTATCGGGTGAGGGTGTGGAGCTTGCGTTACTTGAAGACAAGAAACTTGTAGAGCTGCATTACGAACGCGGGCAGGGTCAGTTTGCTGTGGGTGATATTCACCTCGGCAAAATCAAGAAACTCATGCCTGGCCTCAATGCCGTGTTTGTAGATGTAGGCTACGAAAAAGATGCCTTCCTTCATTATACAGACCTAAGTCCGAATCTACGCTCGCTCATCAAGTACACCAAAATGTGCATTGAAGGTGGCGCAAATTGGGGTGATGATTTTGGCAGATTCAAAAACGAACCAGAAATTCTGAAATCTGGTAAGATTACAGAAGTATTCAACGGCAAGCCCGAAATACTGGTACAGGTACTCAAAGAACCTATTTCTTCTAAAGGGCCCAGACTTAGTTGCGAAATATCACTTCCTGGTAGGTTTGTGGTTGTCACTCCATTCAGCGATGTAGTAGCTATTTCTCGAAAAATACATTCTTCTGAAGAGCGTAAACGCCTGCAGCGAATAGTAGAAAGCATTAAACCCAAAAACTTGGGTGTAATAGTGCGCACAGCTGCAGAGGGTAAAAACACGGCGGAACTCCATGCAGATATACTAGAGCTGGAGAAAATGTGGAAGGGCATTGAAAAGAATCTGAAAGGCGCTAAGCCACCTCAGATGATAATGAGTGAGCAGGATAAAACTACATCTATCCTTAGAGATCTGCTCAACGACAGTTTTCAAAAGGTAGTGGTCAATGATAAAAATCTGCTAGCGGTAGCCAGAGAATACATCTCTAAGGTATCGCCAGGGCAAGAAGATATTGTAACACTGCACAATGGTAACGGCTCCATTTTCGATACTTACGGAGTAGCTAAGCAGGTGAAATCTGCCTTTGGTAAAACCGTGAATATGAACAGTGGTGCTTATCTCATTATAGAGCACACGGAGGCATTGCACGTTATAGATGTAAACAGTGGCACGCGTAGCCCAGAGGCTGGGCAGGAAGCTAATGCACTGGCTACTAATCTGGAGGCTGCACAGGAGATAGTGCGCCAAATGAGGCTTCGTGACCTTGGAGGCATTATCATCATAGACTTTATAGACATGAAGCTTGCAGACAACCGCAAGCAACTGTTTGATGCAGTTGAAACCTTGATGACCAATGACCGTGCACGGCATACCGTATTGCCTATATCTAAGTTTGGGCTGATGCAAATAACCCGTCAGCGTTTGCGCCCGGAAATTAATATCTCTACAGCCGAGCTTTGCCCTACGTGCAAGGGTACAGGCAAAATAGGTCCTTCCATTTTGCTGGCAGACGATATAGAAAAAGACCTCAAATACATAGTAAGTCAGGGAATGCGCAAACTGAAATTGCATGTACACCCTATACTAGAGGCTTACCTTACTAAGTGGAGCATTTTCAAACCATCTATAGTAAAGAAATGGGATAAAGAGTACAAAGTAAAAGTTACGGTGATAGGCGATAATGATTCTCCTCTTACTGAGTACAACTTCTACGATGCTCAAACGGATGACCTCATAAAATTATAACATCTAAAGCAGTCATACATCTGGCTTTAGTAGTTACAAGACATTCTTGAGAATGGGCTGCACGCTGTGTAGCCCATTTTTAGTATTGTCCTTTTGTAACTAATTCAGGGCTCAGGGGCGCATTACTTATAATAATTGTACTTTTACGCCTCAAATTGTTTTGTGTGAAAGCTATTATACCGGTTGCCGGAGCAGGTACCAAACTACGACCACTCACTTATACCCAACCCAAAGCCCTCATACCCATAGCTGGTAAAACTATTTTGGGGGTCATCATCGATCAGCTGGTAGATGCTGGCGTCACTGAGTTTGTATTTGTAATTGGTTATTTGGGCGAAAAAATTCAACGATACATAGACAAAACCTACCCCAATCTTAAATGCACATTCGTTAACCAGAGCGACCGACGTGGTACAGGTCATGCCATTTGCCTTACCCGCGATGCAGTGCAGAATGATGAAGTAATGATAGTGTTGGGCGATACTGTTTGCGATTATAATGTAAAAGAAATACTAAACAGCAATATATCGCAGATAGGTGTGCGCAAGGTAGATGACCCACGTAGTTTTGGGGTGGCAGAGCTGAATGATAAAGATATGGTGGTACGTATGGTAGAAAAACCATTGATACCTAAGTCTAATATGGCAATGGTAGGTATCTATTACATCAAAGAAACTGCTGCCATGTTTGCAGCACTGGAGAATATCCTCAGTAAACCCTCTGACGAAAATGGGGAATACCACCTTACCAATGCGCTACAGCTCATGGTAGAACAGGGTACAAAACTACATGCATTTAGGGTCAATAACTGGTTTGACTGTGGTAAAAAAGAAACACTTCTTTCAACCAATGCCACCTTGCTGCGACAAATGGAAGATGCTCATCCACCTCATAGTGAGCACTTGTATGAAAGCACCGTTATCATTCACCCTGTCAATATTGCAGAAGGGTGTATCATAAGTCACAGCATTATAGGCCCCAATGTAACTATAGGTGAGCACACGAAGATTCAATCATCTATTGTTCGCGATTCTATAATCGGGTCTTATGCAGAGCTACAGCAGGTAGTGCTCAACTCGTCTATTATAGGCAATGATGCCTACATACGTGGTCTTAGTCAGAGCTTAAACATTGGTGACAATACCGAGATAGATCTGGGTTAGTAGTTGGTGCTTGTTTAATTATCGGTACATATTGCTTTATCTGTTAATTGTGGTTTATTACCACACTCAAATAGTCTGTAGCCAATGGCTATATTTATCGTATTAGAATAATATTTGCTGTTGCACTTCACCTTAAAATATACAGACTAGTCAAAAGGAGTACCTTTGCATACCTATATCAGACTATCGATACATTAAGATTGTGCAAATCACGCACTCTTTTGAGAATAGATTATATTTAAAAACAGGCTACAACAGGTTTTAAGAATGAATATTTGGGCATTCCCGTCAATATATCCTTATGAGCACCCCGAGCTAAGATGGCGGGGCATTTTTGCACATAGACAATACAAAGGTCTTATCAAAAACGGAGCTAAATTGCAGGTAATAGTCCCTACACTTTGGAGTCCTCCTTTCCCGTTTTCAGAGCTGCACGAAGAATGGAAAACCTATGCCAAGTGGGCATACCCAGCCACTGCTGAACACGATGGCATAACAGTACACTATCCGCGCATAAGAAACATACGCCCCAACAGGCTAGAAAAGAAAACCTACCACGAAAGGTATGTAGACTGTATAATTGGTTTTTTTAAATCCAACAATATTAAGCTCGACCCTCATAATGACTTTTTTTATTCTCAATGGTTACCAGATTCCATGATGGTGCAAGAAGCAGCACATAAATTGGGCATAAAATCGGGTGTGTTAGCTATTGGCGACGATGTGACGGTATATCCATATGATGATAAAAATAATTTTGAGATCTTTTCTAAAACATGGATTGAGGCAGACCTTCGATGTGCAGTAGCAGACTATTTGTGTGTAATGGCCAATGATCTGGTGAAAATGAATTTGCCTTACGATGTCATACATATGGGTGCAGAACATGACATTATGCACCCAGTAAGTGTGGAGGAAAAGAACAAACTAAAAGACCACTATAAAATACCACAAAATAAAATAGCTATCCTCAATGTAGGTGCTTCTATAGCCAGAAAAGGCTGGATAGACCTGCTAGATGCGCTGGCAATAGTAAAAAAAACTACCAATGATTTTGTGCTTGTTGCTGTTTATTCTAAACCCTTTGAACTGGACCTGAAAGCAGAAGCCAAGAAGCGAGGACTGGAAGAAAACTTTGTTGGTCTGGGTGAGGTAAAGCCAGATATGCTGCATACCGTTTATGCTGCCACTGATGTTTTCTGCCTACCATCACACTGGGAGGGTATAGCTTGTGTGTTGCTTGAGGCTATGTCATCTGGTTTGCCGGTCGTTACCACCGCCATGTGTGGCCATCCAGAGGTGATAAATAATGATGATAATGGCATATTGGTACCCACAAAATCACCAGCTATATTAGCTACCGAACTTACCAGCCTCATAACTAATGCCGATAGGAGAAACCGACTAGGAGAAACTGCACGGAATTTTATAGTAAATGAATGGGGCGACTATGCCGAAACCTCTCATAAATTATACCAGCGTATTATAGAAGTAATAGCATAGTACATTGCTACCGAGTATATCAACAACAGTAGCGTACTTATAATTACGGATTCTTGAAGCGGGTATCTGCCGAATAGGGCATTACCGTTACCTGATAACGCTTGTTGCTGCGAGGGAGCAATGTATTAATATCGTACACCGAATACCAGCCAGCCCTGCCCCCACATGCAGTAGCATGGTGTGGTGCTGGCCCGTCAGGGTTGCCATTAGTACTGGCTACCAGCAGGGTGCCAGTTTGGTCGTCAACAGTGATGCCATGGGGTTGATAAAAGTCGCCATTTAGCACTGCTACTACCTCGTAAGTGTTGTAATTGATAACATACACAGAGCCCCGCCTGCCGGGTAATGTAGCCGCATTTACATCTTCCATACAGGTAACAAATAGGTAAGGTTTACTGCGAGATATAGCAATCTCCTGAGGTAAATTACCTACTGGTATTACAGCCACTATAGCATCTGTATGCGCGTCTATAACCCGCACCTCATCAGTACCCTCACAGGTCAGAAAGTATTTACTGTAGTCGGGTGCCATCAGTATTTCATGCGGATTAGGTGAGGTGTTATCGCCACTATTAGTAGTAGCCGGCGGATTGCCATTGATACTTATTCTCTTGTAGTAAGGCACTTTTGGCGCATATTTATACACTACATTTCCATATTGAGCTGTTATGAAACAAGTATCAAATGTGGCGTCGCTAGCTATACCGTGCGGAAATACAAACGCACCAGCACCACTACCTGTAAGGCCAGGCAGGTTTACCATTGGTCCTGTAGATACATACAGCACCCGGCCATTGCTGGTCCAGTCGGTAGTGGCTAGGGCAGTGTCGCCGGGTGCCACATATAGTATATTCCAGGATCCATTGCCCAAAGTAACATTGCCAGTTATCTGATCTGTGCGTAGGTCTATCTTCTGTATACCCGTACCATTCAGAAAACTAACATAGGCATATTTGCCTGCTGCATCGGTACGCAGACAATGTGGACTTTCAGTATTGGCGGCATCAAACCCTACGCTTATGTAGCGCATCACCAGATTGCTGGAGGCATCTATCACCGCCACCTGATCGCACCCTTGCTGTGTAAGGTATATTTTCTGGCGGGTGTCGGCATTACTCGCAAAGGGAATATTGCCATCCTTGTCGGGGGCGCCGTCAGCTATCCATTTTTTTAGTGTGTTATATTCTTCATCCGATAGCGTATTGGCATTAGCACCAGATGCATCATAGGGCATGGTAGGTGTAGCTGTTATACCTCTGTCAGGATTGGTGTTCACAAAGTATAGAAGTGGGCTAAAGTCAGGGCTATAAGCTATTACAGATGCTCCGCTGTTGCCACCTTGCAGTAGGTGCGCCCAAGTGTCTAGCAATAAGCCCGCACTATTTTGATAGCTGGCTGCATTGTGGCAGCCTGCTGTAGCGCATTTGTTGATCATTATTTTGCCCACGGCATCCGGACACCCTCCAAATTCAGGATTGGTTATTTGCTGCACGGGGTGCTTACAAGAAACCACTACCAGTATCAAAAAAATAGCCAGAAAGAAATTAGCCAATAATATCTTACGCATACCTCACAAAGTAATTACTATAAAGTTACGGGTTATTATTACTCAGATTACTGCACAGATAATTTGCCTGTATATTATTGCACACCCTGACGACAAAAAGAAGTCAATAGATGATTATTGCTTTGATGTAAACCCAAAATGACAAAAATAATATTGTGAAATGATTCTAATCATTGAACAAGGAAAGTATTAGTGTTTAACTTTACAGAAATATTGTCAAAACAGCACCCAATTACTTTTTACAAAAAGGTTGCTCACGCTACTCTTACATAAAAACAAAATATGGAAAACAAATTCAAAAAAGAACTGGAAGAATTAGACATACTTGGATATACTATTATCGAAGATGTGCTATCGCCTGATGAAATTGCTAAGGTCAGGAAAAAAATATTTGAAGTGTATGAACTTCAAAAAAAGGAAACTGAACCCTTTTTTGACCTTGACTCTACCGAGGAAAGCAATATAGCAAGGGTGCCGTTTGTATATGATGACTTTTTCTACACATTGCTAAACAATGAAAAAATCATCCCTATCATTAAGGCAATATTGGGTGAATACTTCACATTGCAGGCACAAAATGGTGTAATAGTGTATCCTAACTTGGTACACAGTATGAGTAACTGGCACAGAGACTTATCACACATGAATTTTGTATGCGACCCCATCATAGCTATAAATGCTTTTTATTGCATCACAGATTTTAATGCATCTACAGGCGCTACCCAGCTTGTACCCCATTCACACAAAATAGGGTATCAGCCATCTGCCGAATTTATAGAAAAGCACTCCATATCAGTTGAGGCTAAAGCGGGCTCTTTGTTCTTATTTAATACCATGATGTTTCACCAAACAGGTAGAAACATATCAGATGGACCAAGAATTGGATTGAGCCACATGTACACAAAATACTTCATTAAGCAACAAATGGATATACCTGCATTGCTCAATTTTGTGGAGCCAGAAGATCCATTCCTCCGCACGTTACTGGGCTTTGGTAGCCATGTACCCACCAATGTACTCAACTACAGAAAACACCGATTTGAAGTAACTAAAAACAGGAAGAAAAAGTAATTGTACACAAGTTACATAGCGCACCGTACTGCTCACAAGTAGTGCGGTGTTTTTATTAATTGAAAAAATTAGACTGTGCTGATTCAAATGGCTTTTAGTATTGTAATAATGAATGGTGTCCATAACAATTAGTCATAGCGAAACTTAGTTTGGGTAATAGTCGGTGGTTAAAAGAATTAACCACTTTTTGTAATTACCTGCAAGATGGACACCATAAAACCTATTCATTTTTACTATCTTCATGGCAAATCATCTATCTATATGCAGCTACTTGACGGCGTGCTGGTATCCGGCCACATAAAAGAACAAATAAAACAGGAAGTAACACAATGGCAAGCAGATGGTGGCAAAAAACCACACTTGGCTGCTATACTGGTGGGTAACAATCCAGCCAGCGAAGCCTATGTAGGCTCTAAAGTGAAACACTGCGAAGAGTTGGGTTTTGACTCTACATTACTTCGTTTGCCGGCCGATATAAGTGAAGCTGCACTGATAGCCGAAGTAGAACAGCTGAACAATGACGATGCAATAGATGGTATACTAGTGCAACTGCCGCTGCCAGCACATATATCGCCCGACTCAGTGATAAATGCAATTGCACCCAGCAAAGATGTAGATGGTTTTCACCCCATATCGCAGGGGCGTATGCTGTTGGGTCAGCCCACCTTTTTGCCAGCTACACCCTATGGCATAATGCTAATGCTGGAATACTACAAAATAGACACCACAGGTATGCATTGTGTGGTGATAGGGCGTAGTAATATAGTAGGAACACCCATGACCATACTCATGAGCAGGGCAGGCAATCCGGGCAATGCTACAGTAACTATGTGCCACTCTCGCACCAGAAACCTGAAAGAACATACACTAAGCGCCGACATAATAGTAGCTGCTATAGGCAGACCAAAATATGTAACTGCCGACATGGTAAAACCGGGAGCTATAATTATCGATGTAGGCATAAATCGCATAGACGACCCTACCAAAAAAAGCGGCAGCAGACTAGTGGGCGATGTAGACTTTGACAACGTAGCCCCCATAAGCAGCTATATAACCCCAGTGCCTAAGGGCGTAGGGCTAATGACTATATGTGGGCTAATGAAAAATACCCTGCTTGCTGCCAAACTAAGGGGTAAATAATGTAGACAAACCCCATTATACAATACAAACAGGTGCACAAAACAGTACTTAATATTTAATAGGGTAATGTTCGCAATACTTTGCGAACTTTGCCGGCTATTAACAAAAACGATTGAACACTAAAATACATACAAGTTCGTACCCAGTCATGGAGCACTTCTATACCCTTCAGGGCGAGGGTGTACATACCGGCAAAGCTGCCTACTTTGTGCGGCTGGGTGGATGCGATGTGGGTTGTGTATGGTGCGATGTGAAAGAAAGCTGGGATGCTGCTGCTCACAAGCACATGACCACCCACGACATAGTAGTTGCTGCTACAGAACATCCGGGCAGGCTGGTAGTAATAACAGGTGGCGAACCTGCTATGCACAACCTCTCAGACCTCTGTGATTCACTGCACGATGCTGGGTGTAGTATACACATAGAAACATCAGGGGCACATCCGCTCAGCGGCAACCTTGACTGGGTAACGCTATCGCCTAAGAAATTTAAAGCCCCGCTAGATAGTGCACTAGCAGCCGCCAGTGAGCTGAAAGTGGTTGTATACCACAAGTCAGATCTAGAGTGGGCAGAACAACATGCGGCTAAGGTAAGCGCAGCATGTAAGCTATACCTGCAACCAGAATGGAGCAAACGTGATGCGGTAACGCCACTTATAATAGACTACATAAAACTGCACCCCAAGTGGCAGCTATCTTTACAAACACACAAATACATCAATATACCATAACACATGACCTGGCTCGACACCATTATCCTGAGTATAGTAGAAGGTATCACTGAATTTTTGCCCATATCGTCTACAGGGCATATGATCATCACTGATGCAATCATGAATCCCAACAAGGTCTTTACCGAACAGGAACGTGAGTTCACTCGCCTGTTTGAAGTATGTATACAGCTCGGTGCCATACTGTCGGTAGTAGTGCTCTACTGGAAAAAGTTCTTTGACCTCAAACGTTTAGAC
>JBIKKS010000160.1:0-5478 GCA_044360235.1 Flavipsychrobacter sp.
GTGCAATGAGTATCTCGAAGAACAACTCACTTATTTTTCCGGCAACTGATGCATTGATGGTTTGGTTGGTGATAAGTACACCACCAAAGGCACTTTCTGGGTCGCCAGCAAGAGCAGCATCCCAGGCGGCAGATACATTGCTGCGTGTGGCTATGCCACAAACATTGGTATGCTTGATAACTGCAAATGTAGGCTCGCTAAATTCTGATATTATTTGGCAGGCAGCATCTACATCTACCAGATTATTGTAAGACAGTTCTTTGCCATTGAGCTTGGTGAAGAGTTCATCAAGGTTGCCATAGAAGGCAGCTTGCTGATGAGGATTTTCGCCATAGCGCAGGTGTTGTTTGTTGCCGTGCGATAATTGAAACCCTGTAGCATCGGCACCGCTGTTGAAGTAATCGGAAATAGCCACATCATAGTGCGCACACTCTGCAAAGGAAGCCGCGGCAAAATTGCGTCTGTCGGCTAGTGTAGTGTTGCCATTGTCTTTGTCCAGCAACAGGAGCAGGTTGTTGTACTGATTGCGAGACGCCACAATACACACATCCTTATAGTTTTTGCCAGCGGCACGTATCAGCGATACACCACCTATGTCTATTTTCTCAATGATGGTTTTTTCGTCGGTGGTTTGTTTCAGTGTTTCTTCAAACGGATACAGGTCTACAATTACAAGGTCGAGCAGGGGAATGCCATATTCCTGAGTCTGGCTGATATCTTCTGGCAAATCGCGGCGGGCAAGGATGCCACCAAATACGCGCGGGTGTAGTGTTTTTACTCTGCCACCCAGTATAGATGGATAACCAGTAACACTCTCTACAGCAGTGCAGGGAATGCCTAACTGCTCTATAAAAGACTGAGTGCCACCGGTAGAGTAAATGGTAACACCCTGCTCATGTAGCTTGCGTACTATGGGCTCCAGGCCATCTTTGTAATAAACCGAAATAAGCGCAGATTGTATTTTGCGATCCATTGAATTGTAAATTGTTTTTATGTAATAATGTGGGGCAAAGATACCGAGTGCAGGGGCAAAAGCCAAGAATCTTGAGATGCGATGAAATAAGAGCAGTAAAACATACCTGCAAAACTGTGTAATAAACGTAAGCAAGAAGCAATGAAATGAAGTGAAAAGTGGGTAAATTGCGTACCCGATTTGCTTATAATTGAAATTGCCCTTATATTGTACCTTTATTTAAATAAGTTGTTACTTATGAAACGTGTCATCAGTCTTGCTGTGCTACTTGGAGCTACTCTTGGTTTTTATTCTTGCAAAAAGACTATTAACTGCGAAACCCCTTTAATACGGAAGGTTTTATTCTTCAGTCCATTAACAAGCCTAAAGGTGCCAGATACCTCTGCAGTGGTCAATAAGTTCAGAAAAGGCAGTGATTTTGGGCAGTTGTCAGAGACTTTTCCGGCTGTAAAGCTGGTGAAGGTGGGTGTGACAGACAAGAGTATGGAGATACCAATGAAGGGTGAAGAAACATACGACTATGACTGGCAGATAACCCTTAAACCATCTAACAGGGTATATTACATCTCTAAAATTTCGCACGAAAGCGCTACTTCTAAGACACACTATTGTACCAATACTGTTACTTATAAACTGAATGACTCGCTGGTGACCGTACAGGGCAATCCGTACTCAACAGTACCATATTATCCATCCGATATACAGATACAGTATTTCAACTGATAAGTGGTAAATACAAGGGTCTTTAATTAGTAATAGAAAGTGTACATACTGAGATAGGTAGCATAAACTTTAGTTGGGCTACTTTTGCTATTATCATCACAGCAACATGCAGGTTTACTTAGACTTACTGAAACACATACTGGAGAATGGAGCTCAGAAAACTGATCGTACTGGAACTGGTACAATCAGCTGTTTTGGGTATCAGATGCGGTTTGACCTTGCAGAAGGGTTTCCGATGGTGACAACTAAAAAACTGCATCTTAAATCTATAATACACGAGTTGTTGTGGTTTTTGAAGGGGGACACCAACATTGGGTATCTGACTGAAAATGGTGTGCATATATGGGATGAGTGGGCCGATGAAAACGGAGATTTGGGACCTGTGTACGGTGCGCAGTGGCGTAGCTGGACGGGAGCAGATGGCAAAACCTATGACCAGATAAAAGATGTGTTGCGCCAGATAAAGACCAACCCAGATAGTAGAAGAATGATAGTAAATGCCTGGAATGTAGCAGATCTGCCAGCTATGAAGCTGAGCCCGTGTCATGCATTGTTTCAGTTTTATGTAGTAGATGGCAAGTTGTCTTGCCAGTTGTATCAGCGCAGTGCAGATGTTTTTTTGGGTGTGCCATTTAATATTGCCTCCTATGCCCTGCTGACAATGATGATGGCCCAGGTATGTGGCTTGCAGCCAGGCGAGTTTATACACACCTTTGGGGATGTACACCTATATAACAATCATATAGAGCAAGCTAAGCTGCAACTCACCAGAACTCCCTATCCACTACCTGTAATGAAGCTAAATCCCGATGTGAAGGATTTGTTTGAGTTTAGGTACGAAGATTTTGTGCTGGAAAACTATAATAGCCACCCCGCCATTAAAGCACCTGTAGCGGTGTAACTGGTTTTGAAATTACGTACAACAGGTTGAAATGTTATTTTTGTGCTATATTGATTTTATGCTAAACGGCTGTATGTGAACTTATAAAAACTATTTGCAACATTGTTTTTTAGTTCTGAATAATAACGATATTTTTGCACCAAACTTAAATACATAGCAATGAAAAAACAATTTCTTCTTTTGGCGAGTGCGGCTTTTTTGCTAGCATCTTGCGGCGGTGAGACTAAAACAGAAGATGCAGGTCAGTCACAAGCTCAGATAGATTCTGCAGTAAATGCACAGGTAGCAGAGCGCGAAGCAGAAATGGCTCGTAAAAATGACTCTACACTGAAAGCAATGGAAGCAGAAAAAGCTGCTGCTGATTCGGCTGCTGCTGCTGCTGAAGCTGCTGCTAAAAAATCATCTGGCGGTAAAAAGACCACCAAAACACCAAAAGCTGAGCCAGCATCACCAGCTCCGCCACCACCGCCACCACCACCGAGCGGCGGTCTGAAAGGTCGTTCTGATCAATCACAGAGCGGTACAGAAGCTAAACCAGCATCTGGCGGCGGTCTTAGAGGTCGTTCTGATCAATCACAGAAGTAAAATTTAATTCTTACAAAAAGAGAGGGATGTATGATTTGCCATACATCCCTCTCTTTTTTACGTATTAGAGATAATATTTGCAAGCAAACTAAGTTAATGCGGAAACCGTAATGTTTTTTGCGTGAGTTCGACCGCATAAAAAAAACCGTTACCAATAGGTAACGGTTTCTTGTAAATAAGAAGCTGTATAATTACTGCTTAGCCATGTTTGTAAATGTGTAAGTAGTAGTAAGGTTTGTTGCGTTTTCTTTTTCTGTTAAAGTCATAGAAGCGATTGTACCACTAACATTACCAGTACCAGTATATGTGTAACCAGCAACAGTTGTAGAAGTAATTGTGAAAACGGAACCAGTAGTAGTTGTATTAGAAAGCGTAACTGGAACTGCAACAACAGGTGAGCTTGTATTGTCTTTAAGAACAAGCTCCATTTTAGTAACATCAGTACCCACGGTTGTAAAAGACATTCTCCAGTTTGTGTAAGTACCAGCAGGTGTAGCGTTATCTGTACCGTTACCTACATAAGTGTTAGCATAAGTCGTTCTGAAGATAGTTTCGCACTTTTCTCCACCTATACCTGTAGGGCAAGTACATGTACCTTCGCTACAAGTTCCGCCATTTTGGCAAACTACATCTTTACACTCGTCTTTATTGCAAGATGTGTACACTACTGCGCCAAATGCGCTGATTGTCAGGAATGCGCTTAATGCGATTTGTTTAAATGATTTCATATTGGTTTTTTTACGTTAAATGAATGTATGGTGCAAAACTAAGTCAAAAAAGTCTAATAACAATGTATTCCTTACAGATACTATACTTTGTAATTGTTAACTTTTATTCAGACTATTTGCTATAGGTACTACTATTTAGTGCCTGTATCTTTACATTCTATGCTGTATCGAATATTGTTATCAGGTATGCTGCTTTTGCTGAGCTGTAGTAGCTTATGGGCAGGTGGTACCTACCAGTATACCGATAATTGTGCACTAGCCTACAATCATTTTATGGCACTGCGTATGGCAGAAGGGCGGCAAGCCATACTACAAGAGCAAAAAAAGAACCCTCAAAACCTGATGGCTACCTACATAGCAGACTATGAAGACTGCATGGTGCTGCTACTGAACACAGAGAAAAAAGAGTATGAACGAAGGAAGGCAGGAATGGAAAGCAGACTAGCGGCTCTGAGCAATGGAGATGCTAAAGAGTCTTGGTACAGGTTTTGTTTGGCGGGTGCTTACCTGCACAGGGCTATCGTGAATGTGAAATTTGGCGAGCAATACAAGGCAGCCTTTAATTTTAGAAAGTCGTTTGCGCTGCTGAAAGAAAACAAACGATTGTTTCCGGGGTTTGAGTACAACAATACGGTGGCTGGGCTACAAGAGGCTGTGGTGGGCTCGCTGCCGGGAAGCTACAAGTGGCTGGCCGCGGTGTTTGGGATAAAGGGTAGTGTACGAAATGGCACGGAGCAATTGGCAGCGTTTGTGCGCACTCATACGCAGGCAGATCCTCTGTATGCTGAAACATTGCTTTACTACGTATACACACGCTTTTATCTACTGGCAGAGACAGATCCGGTATGGCAAACACTCAATAGCAATGAATGGGATGCACAACACAATTTGCTAAAAGCCTATGTGACAATAAATATAGCCCTTGACCACAGACAGGCTGATGCCGCGCTGACAATGCTCAATTTGGCATCAAGTAACCAACAATATGCACAGTATCCAGTGTTTGACTATCAGCAGGGAATGGCAATGATGGCACTAGCAGATACGAATGCAACTTTTTATTTTGCCAGATACCTGAAGCATAATTGTAGTGACCTATACATAAAAGATGCGTGGCAAAAGATGGCGTATGTATGGTATGTGAATGATTGCGAAAGCAAAGCAAAGTATTGCAGACAGCAGATATTGAGCGGAGGAAGTGCCAGAATAGATGCCGATAAGCAGGCTCAGCGGTTTGCTACAAGTGGGGTATGGCCCCACAAAACCCTGCTGCGTGCCAGAATGCTGATAGATGGCGGCTATTATGAGCAGGCACAGGCACTGCTGCTACACACCGACGTAGCAACGCTACAAAATGTAGCAGATAGGGCAGAGTATTACTTCAGGCTGGGCAGGGTGTATGAAGAGATGGCACACTTGCCTGCAGGTACTAGATTGTATAAAGACGCCATAGCAGCATACAAGGTGGCAATGAGTGTAGGCGCAGGAAGGCAAGAACAGTTTGCGGCCAGAGCAGCACTACATACTGGCAAAATATACGAAGCATTACAAATGGACAAAGAAGCAGT
>JBIKKS010000161.1:0-5474 GCA_044360235.1 Flavipsychrobacter sp.
TGCAGTTGAATTCCAATATTTTCTTTAGGCTATCTTCATCATTAATTGGCTCTTGGAGTATTACTATACTTGGCAATGAGTCAGTATTTTTGCAAGAGTTGTTGTTGAAGAAATAAATATAACCTTTGTTAGAACGTCTTACACCATGAGGGTTACAGAAGTACCCACTTCCTTTTGATGGTGCACCGGGTTTGAAATTTTCGCCATACACATTGACTATTTTTCTGGTTTTGTAGTCTATTTTTATTATTCGATTTAGGTTTCTATAACTCATGTAGACAAAACCATTTTTTTCATCAAAGAATATAGAGTTGCAGTGAGGGTCGAAACGCTGTACTGAGTCGGGATTTTTTGCAGCATAGTAATCGAAATCTGTACCTATGATGTTTTTAGTGTCTTTCCAGAACCAAACAACTTTGCCATCTTTGTCAAACTCCATTATGGTGCCATAGTAGCCAATTGAGTAGCCTTCAGGACGGGATTTTGAATCGGATAGTAAAACGTAACTTGTATCGGGTGTTGATACTACTTTGGAAAATATGTATTCCATGCCTAATGTCATATAATGACCATTAGATAATTTGGTAAAAGCATGGTGATATTTATCAGGATCTCCACTTGTGTTAACGTTATTATAGTCTGGTAGTTTCCATAAAATATCTCCGTTAAGTGTAATTTCACGGCCATTAGGGCCGAAATTGAAAGTGATAGTACTGTCGTCAGTAAAACCCATGTCAGCTACAAAACCTGTAAGGCCATTTACCTCTGGTATGTATGCTACTGGTTTTCCTTTGAAGTCGTAAAACACACCACCACCATCTAGAGATACAAACATGTCTTTATAATTCTCTGATGGTTGCAATATTTTTAGTCTGTATTTACTGGTGTCTACTCTGTCATTCATTAATGTAGAAAAATGATAGAATGTAGTGTCATTTTTTTTATTGCCCTGTTGCAGCACTCTCCATGTATATTCTGCGCCAAACTCAGGAACCTCGGCTGTTGTAGTGCCGGTGATACTAGGTAGTGACAAGATGGTGTACTTCTTAAAGGAATCAACATTGTCGTGGTTTCCTTTGGCCACCTGAAATGTATATTTAGATGCGCCTTTTTCTTCGTTCACACTAAAGCCAATGAGTCTATAATTGAGTATACTGCCATTTTTCGGCAGAATTTCTGCATTGAGGGTAACAGTTGTAAAAGCAAATAAAAATAAGAATAAACACCTGTTCATTATAGTTAGTTTTTCACACAAACTTAACTATAACGCTCGAAATAATTGTCACTAAAAAGTGTGTGCTGAATTTAAAGAATAGCAAGTTATATATCATGTTTTATAGGTAGATTGATCATTAACGGTATAAGGTTGCTGTCATTTAGTGTTTGTAGAAATGAATATTTTTTAAGTGGCTATTTTTATTTTCAAACTAAACTTCGCTCACTTTGTTGTAACATTATTGTGATGAATTGTATATTGTGAGCATTGAAAGATAATTTGGTTGATGAAGAAAGAAATATTGAATTCAGTAATTGTGAGAATGGGCATAGCAACATTGTTGCTTTCATTTTCACAGGGCTGTAATGATGAAAGTAATAAAAGACCTGTAAGCACTTTATCTGTTAATCAAGTAAATGTTATCTCCCAACCAGTACCAGACACTAATAAAATTCCAAATACAGCCGAAGGAGAGAATATCAGGTATGGTAGGAAACTAATAGCAAATACCGCAGTTTATATAGGGCCTAGTGGTATAGCAGGTAGATATCTGGGCAATAAAATGAATTGTAACAACTGTCACCTAGATGCAGGTACAAGATTGAGAGGGCTGAATTTTTACAACACTTTTCCTACTTATCCGCAATACAGAGGCAGAGAGAATAAAGTACTTACAATAGCCGATCGTATTAATAACTGTATAGAACGTCCACACAATGGAGTTCCTATGCCTGTAGATAGTAAGGAAATGAAAGCAATGGTGGCTTATATGAAATGGGTATCTGAAAACGCACCTGAAGGATATGAGCCAGTTACTGACAAAAAAGTGAATATGGAATTGCCGGAAATAGCGGCTGATTATAAAGCAGGAGGATTGCTTTATGAAAAGCACTGCAAATCTTGCCATGGTGCTGATGGTCAGGGGGTATGGAATGCTGATTCGTCGGCATACACTTATCCGCCGTTGTGGGGCAAATATGCTTACCAAAGGGGCAGTAGCATGCATAGGGTGATAAAGTCTGCCAATTTTATAATGACAAATATGCCCTATTTGACAGCTATGCCTGAGAAGCCAGTTCTTACCTATTCAGAAGCTATAAATATTGCTGCTTTCATCAACAATGATAGTTTGCATTACAGACCTAATAAAGTGTACAGTTCCAATGGCGATTATCCTGTAAGTGGCGTGAAACCAATTGATTATGACTTAGCTCCATATGTAGACACTTTCAGCGAAAGGCAACATAAGTATGGACCCTTTATGCCTATTATTCAGTACCATAAAGCTAAAAATCTGAAAGTTATTTTTTAATGAATGCTTGTTGCATCAGTAGTCATTACTCATCTGAAAGTTGATTTTTTTATCGATGTTACTATCGCATGCATCTAAGCACTATTTTTGCTACAATATGTTACAACTGACAGTAAACCAAAAAGGCAGTTTTTCTGTAGAAAACAGAGAAGAAATAACTTACGTAAATGGTGAAGCCACTAATGCGGATATTTCTGTGCAATCGAACGGGCTTATTAGCATACTGCACAAGGGCAAAAGCTATACGGGCATACTCGAAAAGATTGACTTTGCTAATAAAGAGGTAACTGTGTCTGTAGATGGACAACAGTTTACTACCGCTATAAAGGAACCTATAGACATGCTACTTAGTAACATGGGGCTTGACTTGAAAGCGATGCAAAAGGCAGAACCGGTAAAGGCGCCGATGCCAGGACTAGTGTTAAAAGTGCTAGTGACGCCTGGGCAGGAGGTAAACAAGGGGGATGCCCTAATGATACTGGAAGCTATGAAAATGGAAAATGTACTAAAGGCTACCGCAGCAGGTGTAGTAAAGGCTATAAAAGTAGTTGAGAGAACAGCAGTAGAGAAGGGTGCAATACTCATTGAAATGGAGTAATTTGGTACACTGTGTAATGTAAATGGGTCTTAAAGTAGGGTAGTGCAAATAATTTCATTATGCTGAAAAGTAGTTACAGTGTTTGTTTGTTGGGATTGTCTATGTTGTTTTATTCTTGCAAGGATGAAAAGCAACAAAAACTAGTGGGTAAGTGGCAATCTGAAAAGATTGAGAACCGCAACAAGGATGAGTTTTTCAGTAGCAGCCGGATATTTATAGACACTATGGGTAAGGGTAACACCGATGATGCAAATGTGATACTATATGGGGTGGTAAATGTTGACAGCCTTAGAGGAATACTCAAAGCTCAGTTTGATAGTGCATTTGCGGTTCAGCAGGCTATAGATACTCAAAGCATTTTTACCTTTAATGAAGATGGAACTATGGTATTGATATTTCCGGGAAGGGAAGAAACGGGCAAATGGACAATAGACAAATCGGGCAAGCTGATACTAGACGAAACCAATGAAATGGGGCAAACTGAAAGGGTAAATGTGGAGCTGACCAGTGTAGATGATAGTAGGCTGGTGTTGACTTTTGTAAGAAAGACAGAACAGGGCGATATGGATACTTCTAAAGTTACATTCAGGAGAAGCGGAAAATAGGTTACTTATATTATATTTGCACGCCGGAAACCAAAATCAGGACAGCTAAAACAACAACCGAGATTTGGTTTCACAGTGCCAGTTGTAAACAGAAACAATAATTTTATACAATATTTATGCGATCAATACCATTAAGACAAGCGCTTAGAGAAGCTATGGAAGAGGAAATGAGGCGCGATCCTCGTGTGTTTCTGATGGGCGAAGAAGTAGCACTTTACAACGGGGCTTACAAGGTAAGTCAGGGAATGCTGGATGAGTTTGGTGCTCGCAGAGTGATAGATACACCTATTGCTGAGCTAGGATTCACAGCTATAGCCGTA
The DNA here is from genome assembly GCA_044360235.1 of Flavipsychrobacter sp. GTDB lineage: Bacteria > Bacteroidota > Bacteroidia > Chitinophagales > Chitinophagaceae > Nemorincola. The sequence continues at coordinate 4,052 of JBIKKS010000161.1, forward strand.
GGTGCAGCTATGAACAATACTCGCCCTATAGTAGAGTTTATGACATGGAACTTTGCCGAACTGGCAATAGACCAAATAGTAAACCATGCTGCCAAAACACTGTCTATGAGTGGTGGTCAGTTTTCGTGTCCTATAGTTTTTCGTGGTCCTAATGGGTCTGCTGGTCAGCTAGGTGCGCAGCACTCGCAAGCATTTGAAAACTGGTATGCCAATGTGCCAGGTCTTAAGGTTATTTCTACTATCAACCCTTATGACGCAAAAGGATTGCTGAAGTCTGCTATTCGCGATGAAGATCCTGTGGTGTTTATGGAAAGTGAGAGTGCATATGGAGAAGTGGGTGATGTACCAGAGGAAGAATACTTTGTGCCAATAGGTAAGGCAGATGTGAAAAGAGAAGGAACAGATGTAACTATCGTTTCTTACAATAAAATGATGAAAGTGGCTATGGCTGCTGCCGATGAACTGGCAAAAGAAAATATAAGTGCTGAGGTGATAGATTTGCGTACAATTCGCCCACTAGACTGGCAAACTATAGTAGCGTCTGTAAAGAAAACCAACAGGCTGGTGATAGTAGAAGAACAGTGGCCATTTGCTAGCATATCTTCAGAGATTTCTTACCGTATACAGAAAGAGGCATTCGATTATCTGGATGCACCTATACGCCGTATATGCTCAGCCGATGCTAATATGCACTACGCTCCTAATTTAGTAGCACAGTATCTGCCAGACGTGCCACGTACAGTAAATCTTGTGAAGGAAGTAATGTATATGGTGAAGTAGGTTACATAATAAATGAATTGATGAAAATGCCGGTGTGTTATACATCGGCATTTTTTGTGCATATACACACAGTATAACGTTATGTTGGCAGGTATTTCACTGTTATTCCTGAATAAAGCTATATTTTTGGGGTGGAATGCCTTGTGAATTGGGCTAATCGTGAAATATGACTACACAACATCGTATTATCCGCTCACCGCGCGGATCGCAGTTGACCTGCAAAAACTGGGTTGCTGAGGCAGCTTACAGAATGATACAAAACAATCTGGACCCCGAAGTGGCGGAGCGCCCTGAGGACCTAGTGGTGTATGGTGGAATAGGTAAGGCTGCCAGAAACTGGGAGAGTTTTGATAAAATATTAGAATGCTTACGCAATCTGGAAGAGAATGAAACTCTGCTGGTGCAGAGCGGCAAACCCGTAGGCGTATTGCGCTCGCATAAAAATGCACCTCGTGTTATAATAGCTAATAGCAACCTAGTGGGTCGCTGGGCTACCTGGGAGCACTTCAGAGAGCTTGAGGCCAAGGGGCTAATGATGTATGGGCAAATGACAGCTGGTAGCTGGATATACATAGGCTCACAAGGCATAGTGCAGGGCACCTATGAAACATACTTGTCGCTTGCTAATAAACATTATGGCGGC
>JBIKKS010000162.1:0-5446 GCA_044360235.1 Flavipsychrobacter sp.
CTATAATTGTACCAACAGGTGTAGCCTTAAACCTTCTGAAATAATAGATTATTGCCAGCGCAGGTATCGTCAGCAAGTTCAGCAGATGGACGCACACCGACAAACCTATCAAGAACGAAATCAGCACTATCCATCTGTCAGCATGTTTGTTATCGGCTATATGTTCCCATTTCAGCATAGCCCAAAACGTAAATGCCGTAAACAGTGAAGACGTTGCATATACCTCTGCCTCTACCGCCGAGAACCAAAACGTATCTGAGAACGTACATGCCAGCGCACCCACCACACCAGCACCCATTATAGCTACCAGTTGCTGAGTATCGGGCTCCGCAGTTTCATTGGCTACTAGTTTTTTGGCAAAGTGTGTAATAGTCCAAAACAAGAATAATATACTCAATGCACTAGCTATGGCCGACAATGCATTGATAAACAATGCAGCATTAGTTGATGGACCACCAGTCAGTGCCTCACCACCGGAGAATAACGCAAACATGCGCTGCAACAACATAAAAAACGGCGCACCCGGCGAGTGACCAACCTCTAGTTTGTACGCACAAGACAGAAACTCACCACAATCCCAAAAGCTGGTAGTACGCTCCATAGTGAAGAGGTACAAAATTGCTGCTATTCCACCCGTTATCCACCCTACTAGGTTATTGACTTTACGATAGTTCATGATATATTACTTAGAGAGGCGACAAAAATAACAAAAGTTGTCAGTTATCAATGTTTTAGTTGTTGAATAAAGGTTAATGATTTTGCCAAAACAAGAAATTTATTAAAAAATCTCAATGCAGCCCGCTCCCTGATACTATCTCTCCCTAAAGCCATCACAGCATTTCTTCTTTTTTGGGCTCCCAGCCTCAGCACACCCATCAGCGGGCATTGTGTCACACTCTTCTACTGGCGGGGCAATGAGGGGCAGGGCTCAACACACCAACAAAAAGCCCCGAAAATAGCTTCACGCTAAATTCGGGGCAATAGTCTATTACAATTACACCTACACAGCCGCAGTGTGTGCCAGCAACTTAGGCACACCTACATCACTACGCAGTGCAGCTATTATCTCATCAGCATCAAATATTTCATCCTCGCTCTGGTACGGAAACTCCGTCACCTGACCCGTTATGTTATACTTGCTAAACACCGAGTTCCTCAATTCTGGTTTCTCTGTAGGGGCTTTAGCCACTATATTAGTGTGCATATCATACCCAAACTGGCTGGGCGTATTGGCTATCCAGCACACTACCGATGGTTTAAACAAAGCTACTGCTGTGTGCTGCGCAAAACTATCTATAAACAACCGCTTGGCACTCATTTGTATCAGCACCGCCAGTGCCCTAAACTCTGCCTGCACTGGGTACACACCTTGCAGCCCTAGCTGATCTTGCCTACGTATATGCACCACATTATAGTCTTGTGCCATAGCATTCACCACTCGCTGCGCAGTAGCCGCTGGCAAGTCCCTAGGCCATGAGTATTTATCTGTTTGGTTCGATACCCCACCATTCGTTTGCAGTGCCAGTATAGGCTTTTGCGATGCAAACATCGGCGCATATTGGCTCTTCTCCTTAGCCGTCAGGTATATCTCAGGCAGCTCACCATTATACGGCACGCCACAAAGCGCACACCATACCTCTATGAGGTGACCACGCTGATACACAAAGTCTGTGGTATGATACGGGTCGTGCAAAAACAGCAGCGTATCCTTACCCTCTATATGCTGCGGATAAAAATAATTCAGATTATTCAGCCCCAGCGACATGCTCACTAGGATCGTTAAATGAATAAAGTTTGCTGTATTGCGCAGCTATTTTTCTTTTTTTCAAAACAGAAAAACTGCGAATATTTTGCAATATTTAAAGGTTTTATGGTGCAGAAAAAATGGAAAAGAGCAAGTAAGACAGTGAACATTATTCATTTATCGATCCTCAGGATTAGGTGCAAACACATCCGGATAGCCCGATATCACGATCAGTTCCGCATCCTTATAGTGCTTTTTTATGGCACTGCACAATGCAGTAGCCACTATACTCTTCCCTATACCACCACTTACCTGTAGTACTATTTTCATTAGTGTTTAATTGTTGTTTATAGTTTAGTTAGTCATTCATTTACCTTACTCCTTCACCACCTTACCTACCCACACATCATTTACACGCACCATATACACACCGGAGGGCAGGTTACTTACATCCACCGTTACCTTATCTGTCTTTTTATACTCTTGCTCACTCACTACCTGCCCCACCACATTCCACACGGCTATACTCCTTATACCCTTCCCTTCCACTGTCACATTACTGTTTGTAGGATTAGGATATAATTTCACAAATACATCATGGTTAGTACTTACGTCTTTTACACTTGTAGGTACGCAATCAGGATTGAAGGCGATTTTTCGTATCCTATGATTTCTGGTATCAGTAATATATAAATTATCACATGAATCTAATGCTACACCTCCAGGAAAATAAATTTGAGCGTCTGTAGCATTTGAACCATCACCACTAAATCCTGCTACTCCATTTCCAACTATTGTAGTTATAACACCAGCAGTATTCACCATCCTTATTCTGTTGTGGTCATATTCTGCAATAAATAAATTACCTGATTTACCAACAACAATTTTTAAAGGTACTGTTTTGGCATTAAGAGCTAACCCCCCATCACCATTGTATCCAGTTTCACCAGTTCCAACGATAGTAGTGATAATTCCACTAGAGTTTACTTTGTAAACTCTCGAATGCCAATTGGCAACATACAAATTACCAGCAGCATCAGTACACAACCCAGAAGCACCCACAATAGGTGTAGTATCTGCTAATCCACCACCTGCACTATTATAATGAGTGGCAGTTCCTACTGCTGTGTTTATAATTCCCGATGTATTTACTTTTCGTACTCTGGCACTACCATGTTCACCAATATATAAATTCCCCAAATTATCGAAACATATTGCAAGAGGAGACAATATACCAGCTGCTGTCGCTGCCCCCCCGTCTCCACTATAAGCTGTGCTTCCATTTCCAGCGACAGTAGTTATTATTCCATCAGTAGCACTAACTTTTCTAATCCTATTGTTTCCAGCGTCCGCTATATATATGTTACCTAAGCTATCAATGGCTATATCTTGAGTAGTTTTAAGTTTTGCAGCTGTTGCAGGTCCATTATCTCCACTAAAACCGGCGTCACCAGTACCTGCTATTGTGTAGATATATCCGTCAGGAGTAATTTTTCTTACACTATTGCCAGTGCTACTTGTTACAAAATAGTAGTTTCCATGCTTATCAAAAATACCAGCTCCTGGATAACTAATATTTGCTAAAGTAGCCAGTCCCCCATCTCCTGTATTACCTATTATACCAGTTCCACCAATAGTAGAAATAATTTGTGCATTCAAACAACCTGATGTAAATAAGCTAATTAACGACAATGATATAATTTTCATTATTGATAGTTTATGGTGCAATTACTAAAACTCTGTCAGTCGCTGTAAGTGTTGCAAATGTCTTGTACATAACAGTACCTGAAGGAGCAAAAGCAAATGCAAGAGGCGTATCCACCGCATTCAAACAATTTACATGCAGTGTGTTGTCTGCTACAGATGCCAGATTAAACCCTACAACCGATGCACAATCGTGTGTCACCACATTATTACTACCACCCAGTATAACAGATGCTCCACCAGAATTTGTATTTTCAAATCCATTCCGTTGTTCCGGATGTTCCGAAGGGCATCCGGTACTACTAATAAAATTCGTTCTCCCGAACGCCTTCACTTTCCTAAAGCTAGATAAATGCACCATACTATAAAATTACCACAAATCCCCTAAAGTTACAAGTCATTTATCAGTATATTGCTTTTAAAATAACAAAACAGCAAATGGGTTTTGCCTATAAAATTACTGAACAACAAGGTTTACATTTTGTAACTGCAACCGTAGTTCAATGGATAGATGTCTTTACAAGATCAATTTACACCGAAAAGTTATTAGACAGCTTACGCTTTTGTCAAGACAACAAAGGACTCTGCATCTATGGTTGGGTAATTATGAGTAACCATATTCACATGATATGCAGTTGCAAAGATGGATTTGAATTAAGTGACACATTACGTGACTTCAAAAAGTACACATCAACCACTATTGTAAATGCTATTGAAAATAATAAACAAGAAAGCAGAAGAAATTGGATGTTGTGGTTATTAAAACAAAATGGAGAAACTCATTTCTGGCAACCAGGAAATCATCCTGAGGAAATCTATTCAGCAGATTTCTTTCGACAAAAACTCAATTATATACATCAAAACCCAGTAAGATCTGGAATTGTAGAAAAAGAAGAAGAATATGTGTACAGCAGTGCTCGAGATTTCAACAACAGGAAAGGATTAATTGAGCTTTCATATTTCCTATAAGAAATAGTTGAATTCCTAGCTAAGCCTAGTATCTCTTATTACAAAATAATTGTTTGGCGTAGAGTAGACTCCAGTCTACGTCACAGCGGCATCAGGTCTCCAGAACGGCGTACACCCTTTTACCCCATCTTGTCGAGGCGTCTCGCCTCGTCCTCACTCTCCGTCAGCGTCACGCTGACTTGCGAAAGCAAAATGAAGCCAAAGAGCAATAAAAGCCTCATAAAAATTGTGGATATCTTTATCCCTTCAACACCCATATTGGCATAAGTTGGCGCACTTTTTGCGGCATCAGTAGAGCGCAGTCTATTTATCCTTTACTTCGTTTGGCGTAGATTATATCTACGGCAGGCATGGCAGCCGGTTTCCGACCGGCGAATTAATAGAGTTAATCTCCATAACCACCATAACCCGCACTCAACAAAATGTACTTAACCAACCAGCAATTGCATGCAAACCAACAAAACCGAATACTATTGATAATCAATTAGTTACACCGAAAAATACAAAAATAACCGGCAAAAAACCGGCAAAACCAGAAATGAACAATAAACCAAATATGAACAGAAATAACTACACACACCCGCACCTATACACCCCACATCCTAAAACTAAAAATCATTCAGATGAATCAATGGTTCAGACACACCCCCTACCGGAAAATGCGTACATACCGGAAAAGTGAATAGTATTGGTAATCAATGAACCCATGAAACAACCGGCAACAAACCGGCAAACCAGAAATAAACAATAAACCAAATATGACTACAAAACACCAGCATATCAACCCACTTCACATGAATCAAAAGAATCAGATACATCAGTTGTTCAGACAAACAAACCCAACCGGCAAATGCCTGCATACCGGAAAAGTGAATAGTATTGATAATCAATGAGTTACATCAAAAAACACAAAAATAACCGGCAAATAACCGGCAAACCAGAAATAAACAATAAACTAAATATGACCACAGCGCACCAGCATATCAACCCACTTCATGTGAATCAAAAGAATCAGATAAATCAGTGGTT
>JBIKKS010000163.1:0-5434 GCA_044360235.1 Flavipsychrobacter sp.
TTGTACATTGATGTCTAGTGTGGATACTATGTCTTTACCATTCTGTGGGTCTACTTCGCTGCCCTCTATTGGCACCCATACACTACCAGTAGCCTTCTGCACTACCCTACGTCCGTTTTCGCCTTTCAGCTCTCTATTATACTTGGCTTCAAGACCAGTAATGTTGCTATCTCTGAATACACCGATAGTGCGGCGCGCCAGTTTTTCGTAAGGCAATTTCCTTTTCTCTTTAGGCTCTGCAATAAACCCACCCAGCGCTTTACCTTTTTTAAAGATTGGGAAATTTCTGAGCGACTCGTATTCATAGTATTTCAGTTTTCTGCCAAGCAGATAATATTTGTTGCGAGCATCATAAGCCCTCACAAACTCATCTTTGAACTGCTCAGCAGTTTTACCACTGCTCATAAAGAGCGAAGAAAGGCAAAGGCTTAGGGTATCAATTTTTTGCTCGAACAGGGCAGAGTCGATAACAGAGAAGTCGATGTGCACATCAAACTCAGGGATAGAAGAACTAAGCAATACACCATCTTCGTTGATAATGTTACCCCTTTCGGCAAGTAAGGTATCGAAACGAGTATGCATTTCTTTAGCCATAGACCTCAGTCTTGGTCCTTCCTTGGCTTGTATCATCACTGCTTTTATCATGATGGCACAACCAAAAAGGAACATACACGTAAAAGCTACGTATACCCTGAATCGTATGTCTTGTCTTATTTTCACTCAGCTTATCTGTTTACAATTGATTATCTATTTGCTTTTCACATTATAGGCTGGCAATAGCGCCGGCTTTAGTCCTAGTTTTTCTGCGTTTTTCATTACCTGTGTTTCCGATTTCACATACATCAGTTGTGATTTCACATCCATGTACTTCCACCTTAGTTCTTTCAGTTCTTTGTTTCTGGCATTAAGTTCGCGTTGCATATCTATGGCACGCTGACTATTGCTTATGTACAGCACACAGAGCAGTACTATAAAAGCCAGAAAGGGTATATTGTTAACTATAGCCCTGTACGATACCTTTTCAGCTATCGACTTCCAGTCGCTGCGCACTCGCTGTGCTGGCGACAGAGGCTCCTGTACAATATTTTGTTGTTCGGTACTCATAATAAATATGGTTGCTTATAAATCCCCACCTTACCAGGAGCTGTGCACCCCAAGTAACCCTTTTACTTTTTTTCTGCTACTCTTAGCATTGCGCTCCTGGATCTTGGATTCCTTTTCTGTTCTTCTTCGGTTGGTTCTATCGGTTTTGCATTCACCAGTTTCAGCGGTGCTATAGTAGGTTCTTCATATTCTCCCGGCTCATCCCACCTTCCTCTTTTCATGTAGTGCTTCACTATCCTGTCCTCCAGCGAGTGAAACGAAATAATGCTTAATCTTCCACCTGGTTTCAGGCTAACGGTAGCCTGCGTCATCAATTCTTTCAATACACCCAATTCGTCATTGACCTCTATTCTTAAAGCCTGAAATACCTGAGCCAAGTATTTGTTGGGGTTGCCCTTCATTATTGGTGCCAGCATTGCTTTGAGTCCGGTAATGGTTTGCAACTTTTGCATACCACGCTGTGCTACTATGTGCTTAGCCAACTGCTTAGAGTTGCGGACCTCTCCATACTGCTCAAACAACTGATGCAGTTGCTGCTCTGTATAGGTGCGCAACACATGTGCTGCTGTAAGCTCGCTGCGTTTATCCATCCTCATATCCAGCGGACCATCAAATCTTATTGAAAATCCACGCTCTGCTGTATCGAATTGAAAAGAACTTACCCCCAAATCTGCCAATATTCCGTCTACCTCGTTAACACCATGCAGCCTTAAAAATCTGCGCATGTACTTAAAATTTTCTACTACTGGTATCAGTCGATCGTCTTCTGGTTTGTTTCGCCAAGCGTCAGCATCCTGATCGAAAGCTATCAACTTACCCTTGCTGCCCAGTCTGCTCAATATCTCCCTACTATGTCCTCCGCCTCCAAATGTTGCATCTACATACACACCGTCTGGTTTTATGTCCAGTCCGTCTACTGCCTCTTGAAGCAGTACTGTGGTGTGATATGTATTTATTTGCTCCAATATGTTTAGTTTTCAAAAATATTCCCAAAATCGACCGACACACTTTGTGCCAGCTTGCTGTAGTTGACAGAATTTTGTTCGAGATATTTATAGTACGTATCTTGGTCCCATAATTCCAGTTTGTTGCCCTGAGCGGTTAACACTGCATCTTTGTCGATGCCTGCAAATTCCAGTAATGATTTTGTTATCAAAATCCTTCCTGCGCTATCAGGCTCTACGAAAGATGCACCATTCAGAAACAAACGCTTGAACATCCTAACATCTTCTCTTAAATCATTCAACTTACTAACCTTATCATGAATCACAGTCCATACATCCATCGTATAAATTGTAATACACTTTTCAAAACCACGGTTTATGACAAACTTCTCCCCCATCCCTTCGGGTATCTGTTTGGCAATTTTTGCCGGCAACAGGAAACGCCCTTTGGAATCTATCGCTACTTCACCTTCGCCGAGAAAACTGGTCATTTATGTGATTAATAGATAAATACAACACAAATCTACACTTTTTCCCACCCAAACGATGAAATTTGGAGGGTGGATTTTTATCCACAATTTAGAGTACCCCTGTATTCCTTTACTGGTGCGGTTTTCGGTGTCACAACAATGCCATTTTAGCTAAAACGATGTGGATAACTCATTTTAATCTGTGAACAACTGTGCAGAACTTGATTTTCGGGGTTAGTAACTCCATTTAGCACCAAAAATGACCTCTTTTTTGGCTATTTCCTGTTAATAACCCTCAGTAGACTAGACTAACGACAATTCTGTATAAATATATTTGTAGCAAAATTGTACTTTTACGCCTATGATCGCCACACTCGAACAAGCAGTAAAACTGGGTCTTCGTGAAGAAGAATTCGAAAAAATAACAGAAATACTGGGTCGCACGCCCAATTTCACCGAAACAGCTATGTACTCCGTAATGTGGAGCGAACATTGCAGTTATAAAAATTCTATTACCTGGCTGAAAACCTTGCCCAGAGATGGTGCCAAGCTACTAGTGAAGGCCGGCGAAGAAAATGCTGGGCTAGTAGATATAGGTGATGGCTGGGGTTGTGTGTTCAAGATAGAGAGTCATAATCACCCCTCTGCCATAGAGCCCTTTCAGGGAGCTGCTACTGGCGTAGGTGGTATACACAGAGATATATTTACGATGGGCGCAAGACCCATAGCCTCGCTCAATTCATTGCGTTTTGGCAAGGTAGACAACCCGAAAACCCGCTGGCTGATAAAAGGCGTAGTTAAAGGCATAGGACACTATGGTAACTGCTTTGGAGTACCGACAGTAGCAGGAGAGGTTTATTACGAAAGCTGCTACCAAACCAACCCTTTGGTAAATGCTATGAGCGTGGGTGTGGTGCGCGTGGGACAGACAGTGTCGGCAACATCGCATGGCGAAGGGAATCCGGTATTCATAGTTGGTGCGTCTACTGGTAAAGATGGTATAGGTGGTGCATCATTTGCATCGGCAGATATATCTGAGAACAGTGCAGAACAGCTGCCCTCTGTGCAGGTAGGAGACCCATTTGAAGAGAAAAAACTACTAGAAGCTTGCCTGGAAATGATTCCCACTGGTGCGCTGATAGGTATGCAAGATATGGGCGCAGCAGGAATCACCTGTAGCACCAGCGAAATGAGTGCCAAGGGCGAGCATGGCATGATAATACATCTGGACAAAGTACCTACCCGCCAAGAGAATATGAAGCCATGGGAAATGCTGCTTAGCGAAAGCCAGGAGCGTATGCTGATAGTGGTGATAAAAGGCAGGGAAGAAGAAGTGCAGCACATATTTGACAAGTGGGATATACACTGTGTGCAAATAGGCGAAGTAACCAAAGATCCTAACCTTAAATACTACATGAATGGCGAACTGGTAGCGGATGTGCCTGCCGAAAGTCTGGTACTGGGTGGTGGGGCTCCTATTTATGAAAGAGCTTACAAAACACCTGCTTACTTTGAGGAAATCAGTAAGTTTGACGCTGCATCTGTACCCGTACCTGCTGACCTGAAAGGAATCGCTTATGAGCTGATACAACTGCCCAACATAGCCTCTAAACACTGGATTTATGACCAGTATGACAGCATGGTAGGCACTGGCAACACACAAACCAACGAGCCTAGCGATGCGGCTGTGGTACGTGTACATGGCTCAGAAAAAGCATTGGCAATGACTACCGATTGCAACAGCCGCTATGTATATGCCGACCCCTACAAAGGCGCAATGATAGCAGTAGCTGAGGCAGCCCGAAACATAGTATGCAGTGGCGCACAACCTGTAGCGATAACCAACTGTTTGAACTTTGGTAATCCATACAACCCTGAAGTGTATTATCAGTTTGTGTATGCCATAAAAGGCATGGGCGATGCATGTCGTAAATTTGATACTCCTGTTACCGGTGGTAATGTAAGCTTCTACAACCAGAGCGAAGATGGACCTGTGTACCCTACCCCTACTATAGGCATGGTGGGTGTTATGGAAAATCTGAGTCAGAAAATGTCGATTGGTTTTAAACATGCTGGTGACACATTGTACATGCTGGGCACCAACACTGGCGACATCAACTGCTCTGAGTATCTGCACCATATATGCGATGTGACGCATAGCCCTGCGCCACACTTCAATCTAGAAGAGGAGTATGCATTGCAGCAAACTGTAGCCAGATTGATTGCTACTAAACTGGTGAAATCGGCACATGACATATCAGAGGGTGGTTTGTTTGCCTGCTTGCTAGAATCATCAATGGTCAACAATATAGGCTTTAACATCAATACCAATGGTGATATACGTAAAGATGCGACACTTTTTGGTGAAGGTCAGAGCAGAGTTGTAGTTAGTGTAAACTCTGATTTGGTAGCACTATTCGAAGCCGAGCTGAAGGGCTTGCCATTCACTAAGCTAGGCAACGTAAGTGCAAACGAGGAAATACATATAGACGGAGAAAGCTGGGGGTATATAAGTGACTGGAAACAGGCCTATGATACATCATTGGAAAAGAAACTATCTGGAGAATAATCTTTAATAAATACAATGGGCTCCAAGTAAAATACTTGGAGCCCATTTTTATTTTGATGATAACATTAAGAATTATTTATTAAGCTAATTCCTCCAATCTGACTTTTATCAAATCAAGTCGATGTCTGATGCTTTTATACTGCAATCTGTTGTCATTGATAGAACCAGACAAAACCAAAACATCGTACTCATTAGAGGATCTATCTGATGCTAAAGCATCTACTGCGTCATTGAGTACTAAATAGAGCATAATGAACCTACTTTTACTAGCAGTATCGAACGGTGAAACTATCACAGCATCAATGACAGCTGAAGAACCAACCTCATAAGGAGAACCTACAAGAGAC
>JBIKKS010000164.1:0-5431 GCA_044360235.1 Flavipsychrobacter sp.
GCAATGCTATAGAAGCTGCCTCTTCGGTAGGCAAAGACAAAGCCTCGTCATAGCCATTAGTGTGCAGCGACTGTGTGCCACCCAGTACGGCAGATAGACCTTGTAGTGCTACCCTCACAATATTGTTTTTGGGTTGCTGGGCAGTAAGCGTGCTACCCCCGGTTTGGGTATGAAAACGCAACATCTGAGCTCTGGGGTCTGTAGCACCTAGGTCTTTAGTAATGGTTGCCCACATGCGGCGGGCAGCTCTGAACTTTGCTACTTCCTCAAACAGATTGTTATGTGCGTTAAAAAAGAAAGATAGTCTCTGTGCAAACACATTGATGTCTAATCCTTTGTCTATGGCAGCCTGTAGATATGCTTTACCATTGGCTAAAGTAAAAGCCAACTCTTGCACAGCGTTGGCACCCGCCTCACGAATGTGGTATCCTGAAATAGATATGGTATTCCATTTTGGCACCTCTTTGCTACAGTATTCGAAGATATCTGTAATGATACGCATAGAGGGCGTGGGTGGGTAAATATAGGTGCCTCTGGCGGCATATTCTTTCAGAATATCGTTTTGTATAGTACCTGATATCTTGCGGATGTCTGCGCCTTGCTTTCTGGCTAATGCAATGTAAAAGGCCAATAGTATAAAACCAGTGGCATTGATGGTCATAGAAGTGGTGATGTCAGACAGTTTTATGCCATCAAACAACTCCTCCATATCCCATATTGAATCTATAGCAACACCTACTTTTCCTACCTCTCCCTCAGACATCGCATGGTCTGAGTCGTAGCCGATCTGCGTAGGCAAATCGAAAGCTACAGATAAACCACTAACACCTTGACCCAACAGAAAATGGTATCTTTTGTTAGACTCCTGAGCTGTGCTGAAACCTGCATACTGACGCATGGTCCATAGGCGGTCTCTGTACATAGCAGCATGCACCCCTCTGGTAAAGGGAAACTGACCTGGAGTTTCGTCCATACGCACAGGCTCGCAGTATATCTGTTTTATTACAATTCCTGAATCTGTAGTAATCGTCTTGTTAGTGTCCATATATAGTAGTGTATGCTTACAAAATAGGACGCTAATATACAACCTTAGCAAACACTATTTTACCCAGTGCAGAAATAGTGCTGCATACAAAGTTTTAAAGCCAATAAAGCAAGAAAAACTAATCAATGTAGTCAGACTCGGCTGTGTGAGCAAATGGTCTATTCACCCTACCACAACCTGCATATCTACGTTGCCAATATTTGTCACCAAGATTACTTATCATGATACCTTTAGATCTGGTAGCATGAACAAAATAACCATTGGTAAGGTATATACCGACATGCGAAATACGAACACGATTGATTCTAAAAAACACCAAATCACCCTCTCCAGCTTCTGACAAATCTTCGAGACGTTCACATTTTTTGTATTGCTGCTTAGATGTACGTTTGATGTTCATGCAATATACATTGCCATACAATCTTTGGGAAAAAGCGGAACAATCTATACCTTTTCTGGTGGTGCCACCATACTTATATTTGACCCCATACCAATGATCTATAAAACGATATAGTGGAAGATTTTTGATTTCTTCTGGTTCGGTCTCCACCATATCGGCATATTTATTCACCATTTTTTCGCTTTCCGCATCGTACATAGCATATAGATATGCCATAGCCAGGGTATCATATACACCTTCATTCATTTCTACTTTCGCAGAATCTTCATTTATCACCAAATCGCCATATTGCAGCAAACTGTCGATAGTAGCTACATTACTTATACTATCGTTTGTGTTGTTTTTTCTAAAAAAGAAGACAGGTCCTATCTCATAACTATCTTCTACAGTAACTGCATATGCACTATAGGAGCTGTTGCTATCGCAATAAAAAACAGGGATATAATTAGTGAGAAAATCAATGTAGGGATGCACTTTCGAAGAGCTGTATTGCTGACTGCGTGCGGAAGGAGCAACAATTAAACACAAGAATAGTATCATCAGAAATGATGAAAAACATATTGATTGTGTAGTCTTTATCCTCATTTGAAAAGAACTTTATCAGCTAAAGATAAAATTCATTTCCAGAAAAAGAAAACTGGCTGGATAAAAAAACAATAAAGTAACGAGTTGTTTATTTAGGAAATAAAAAAAAAACAAATTTTGTTAAGGAGCTAATCTAGATCTGATCCAAAGATTGTCCTCTGTTTTTGTGTATAAAATTCGATCGTGCATTCTACTACTGCGCCCTTGCCAAAACTCAATTTTCCGGGGCACTACCACATACCCACCCCAATGCGGAGGCCGAGGAATTTCTATACCTGAGAATTCGTTTTCATATTTGGCATAATTTGTTTCCAATATATGCCTGTGCGGTATTTCGCTACTCTGTGGCGAAGCCCATGCACCTATACGGCTACCTACAGGTCTGGAATGGAAATAAATGTCGCTATCTGCCTCGGGTATTTTTTCTATTCGTCCTTCTATCCTCACTTGTCGCTCTAGTTCTTTCCAAAAAAACAGCAATGCGACCTGAGGATTGGCAGCTATATCAGCACCTTTAGCACTATCATAGTTGGTAAAAAAGACAAAGCCACGATCATCTAAACCTTTTAGCAACACAATGCGCGCATGAGGTGTACCATCACGCCCAGCAGTGGCTAAAGTCATTGCATTGATTTCGGTGATTTGTGCAGCCTCTGCCTCTCTGAACCAAGTATTAAAAAAAAGAAATGGATCACTGCCAGCAGTTTCTTCATCGAGAGCTGCAAGCATGTAATCCATTCGGATATCAGCGATGTTTATTGGATTTTGAGACAAGAAAAATAATTATTTTTTATCTTTGTTGTCAGACGTACCAGTGTACTTGAAGCTTACATATATAAACTCTATAGCAAGCAAAAAGAAAAAAACGTAAGTAAGTATGGGTCCAACACTCAGGTTAACGGTATCATAAAAGGCACTCAGCATCAAATGGTTCATCGTTGTGAAGATTTAGAGCCGCAAGTTACTACTATTCTACTGAAAACAAAAGGCAGACCACTAAAAAGCTAATTTATTGCTGCGTTTTCAGGCTTAGGTGCAACTGGTGTGAATAGAGGATTGTTTTTAGAGGTAGGCAATATAGCCCCTAGACTTAATACTAGCTCATAAGTCCCAAAACTCTGCCTTGCCCTACCCTCGTATACCTTCAAATTGCTGTAGCGAGCATAATCTACTTTTTGTGCAAATTCGAGATAGGCATACCTCATAAAGGTGACACGAAGTGCTGTTTCTACCCCGGCATTCCAACCGCCGATCTGAAACCCTTTATCGTTTTTCTTGCCAAACAAACTATTCTCTACATGGGGTATCACAGGTCCTATTCCTGCCTTACCGGTAAAGTCAACATACAGTTTGCGGTCATTAGTGCTGTAAAGATTTTTGCGCTTAACGAGATTGAACAACAAAAAATTTGCTCCATTATTTAGATAATAAAAGAAACCATTCTGTCTGGAAAACGTTATATTTTGGTCTACGGGAAGATTATTCAATTTGCCATTCAGCCTTACCTGCTGATTATCCTCTATGATATACTTTACATGGTCGAAGTTGATCTCTATAGCTAGGTCTTGTTTGCTGTTGAAATAGTAACCCAGTCTATAGTTATATTGAGGTATGGTCAATTCCTGTTTCAGCAGGCGGTAATTCCAACCCTTGTTGTCATGACCATTTACTTTTACCATTTCATAATCGTTGCCTAGCGATGCCTGCTTTATACCTACAGTAGACTTAGTATACCAAGCAGTGTTGTACCCCCAGCTAAAGTAAACGGAACCATGTTTTTTGGGGCGAGTGGCGTTTTGAGCAGATACTGTGAAGCCTGCCACAAAACCAAGAGTGCCTGTAACAAGCAGGCTACGGAAAATATCACTGATTTTCATTAATTACAATTAACGGTAGGCAAAGTTACCTTTTAGACATCAGTGCAGCTAATAATAAATAGTATTATGGGTTCATTATCAGCAATTGTTCCATTACCATAAAGGTGGCGGGACATACAGTTACATTCTTGAGAGTAAGAGGTATCCTCTTTAGCAGTACATCTTCGTCGGTATAGGGATAACGGCGACAATCGCTGGGTCTGTCTTCGTAAATATTGCAGGTATTGTCGTCAGCCAAAAACGGACAGGGTGTTTGTCTGGTCACATAATCACCTTCTTTATCCAGTTGCAGGTATTGGTCTACCAGAGTACCTTCTTTAATTCTTAGCGACTTTGCTATTCGTTTTATGTCGGGTTGTTTAAATCTGGGCGAATGGTTTTTGCAACACCTTGCACAGTCCAAGCAGTTCACCTTGCTGAAAGCGTCTTCGTGCAGGTCAGGTAGGGCGCGAAGCATTTTGTTTTTATTTCCTTTCTCCAGCAATCTTTTGTAAGATTTCTGATGCTCTTTGGCAAGCAATTCCCATTTCTCAGGTACCATTTATTTGTATAATTTCACTAAGTGTAATGCTTCGAAAAAGCATTAGCAATATTTTCAAACCGCCATGCGTAAATTAAACATGCACAGATGCATTTTTAACCACTAGAAATAATCAATTTCGCGCTCTGTTATTCTTACCGGCGCTCCATCTTCCCATACTGTTTTCCTTATCCAGTTGCCATCCATATCATAGACATACTTGTAAGTGCTTTTTACGGCTGGCGAGTTCTCTGTAAAGTAGAGCAATTCTTCTATTTCGTTTCCGAATTCATCATACTTGTACTGAGCAGTTATTTTGTCATGTATACTACCATCAGGGTTGTAACCTACATCGGCCAAGTGATTGCCGTACTTGTCCATTTTGCCCTGATAAATCATCTTACCTGCCTCATTGTATTGTTTCAGTCCCACTACATTTCCTTCACTATCATACTCTGTAAGTATTTTAGAATACACATCACTGAGATCTGTTTTGTACTCGCGCTCTTCTATTCTTCTTCCAGCTTCGTCATGTAAATAGGTATGCCTAAGTGCAAAACTACCATTGCCGTTAAACTCCATTATTTCAGTGTTCCATCCGTTATCATCATACGTCAACACTTTCTTCAACTTCACCCTGCCATCAGGATAAAAGTCATTTTCCATCACACACTTACCCTGCTCATTATAAATATAAGTATGACGGGTTTCGAGTTTCCTGCGGTAATGGTCGTTGGTTTCCAGTAAATTGCCCGCATTGTCGTATTCGGATATATACTCCCACTCCTGAAAACCATTGCCCTTGTATATCTGCCAAAACAACCGATTGCCCATTTTATCAACAAAGTGTACTGAGGAGTCTTGTAGCTTGCCATAGGTGTCGTAACTACAACTACCTATCAGATTGTTGTGATTGTCGTATTTGTAGACGATTCTTGCTGACCTATAAGGCATATCAACACCGTTGATAGTATTGCCACCAATGCTAGATTTACTTTCTAACA
>JBIKKS010000165.1:0-5426 GCA_044360235.1 Flavipsychrobacter sp.
TGGCATATTGTGTTTTTCCCTCTTTTGCTGTTTGTACTTGCAGTTATGAGTTTGAGTTTTGGTATTATCATCACATCACTCACAACCAAATACCGCGACTTGAATTTTTTAATCTCTTTCGGTATCCAACTACTTATGTATGCTACGCCGGTCATTTATCCCATATCTATAGCGTCGCCCGAAAAACAATTCTGGTTGTGGATCAATCCGCTGACGTCAATTTTCGAGGCTTTTAAGTACTCTTTTTTAGGTCAGGGCCAGTTTAGTTATTTTTGGTTGGGGTATAGTGTAGTCTTTACGCTCATGCTCCTTACGGTAGGTGTGGTGATTTTTAATGTTGTTGAAAAGAAGTTTATCGATACAGTGTAATATATGAGTAAGGATATAGTAATCAAGGCCGAAAATATATCAAAACAGTACCGCTTGGGTCAGGTAGGTACTGGCACACTGAGTCACGACCTCAAACGATGGTGGAGTGTGGTAAGAGGAAAAGAAGACCCTTACTTGCAGGTAGGTGTAGAAAACGATAGAACAAAAAAAGCTACTAGCGAGTACGCATGGGCGCTCAGAGATGTTAGTTTCGATATTTGCCAGGGTGATACGTTGGGAATTATAGGTAAAAATGGTGCAGGAAAGTCTACTTTGCTCAAATTGTTATCTAGAGTTACCAGTCCTACATCGGGCGAAATAAAAATAAAAGGAAGAATAGCATCGCTGCTTGAGGTGGGTACAGGGTTTCACCCCGAACTTACTGGCAGAGAAAACATATACATGAACGGCGCCATACTAGGTATGACTAAGCGCGAGATTACTTCTAAATTTGATGAGATAGTTGATTTTGCTGGTGTAGAAATGTACATAGATACTCCTGTCAAGCGTTACTCATCAGGTATGTATGTACGTTTGGCATTTGGTGTAGCAGCTCATCTCGAGCCCGAAATATTGATTGTAGACGAAGTGCTGGCTGTAGGTGATGCCGAGTTTCAGAAAAAGTGCTTAGGCAAAATGAGTGATGTGGCTAGTCATGGTCGCACTATCATATTTGTGAGTCACAATATGCAGGCGGTACAGAGCCTTTGCAAAAGTGCCATGTATATGAAGGCAGGCAGAGTAACAGATATAGGGCCTACAGCTACCGTTATCAACAACTACCTTAGCCGGGAGATTCGAAACTCCATGGAGCGCAGGTGGGAATTAGGGGTTGACGCTCCGGGTAATGACAAAGTAAGATTGTTATCAGCAGAGATTGTTTCCACATCAGATACCGACAATACTGTATTAAGCGTAAGTTCTTCTTTCAATATCAGGTTTGAACTATACAATAATGTAGAAGGTCAACAACTGAATCTGAGCATGTTTATGAATACCGCATCTGGTGTATGTGTGTTTGCGGTAGGTAGTGAAATAAAACAATTGTCTAAAGGCAAACATGTCAGCGAGCTTAGTGTACCATCAAACTTCTTAAATGATGACATTTATACTATCAACTTGATGGTAGTAAAAGATACCGCTACAGTAATTTTCAAAATGGACGACATTTTGATTTTTGAAGTTGTTGATTCTAAACGAAATGGAGCTTGGTTTGGTAAGTGGCCAGGGGCAGTAAGACCTACTTTCAAATTTACTATGGATTGATTTTCAATTTCATAGAAAATAGATCTGGTGAGGCGTTGTTGTATTTATTATTTATTTACTATATTTCTGTTATCTAACACCACATTGCTTTCTTGTATTTCTGGTACTCAGACTATGCCACATTTAATGTGCAAATTTATATTTGGCACATATAGAGTGGGTACATTGTTATATTTAAGTTGCTGATTCTTATAAAGTACCGTTATCCGAAAAACGGCCATTATGCAATAGTGGGAATTTGAGCAAAGTTTGTACATTTGAGAACTTATAACCAAATCTGTATTTCTACTACCTATTACAAGTTTACTTGCTAAATAATACCTTAGGTGACTGCAATATATGGCAGCACCGATAGGAAACACTGCAGGTTTAGTTGGTTATGTATTTCGAGTAAAATAAATATTGTTAATAACTTACAATAATATGAAGTCTGAATTTTACAAAAGTTTACTGCATAAAATAATGTCTTCGTTACCAAACGACTACGATGATAATTATGATGCAGAAAGATTTGGTGCCGAAAAACAACCAGACACCCTAACCGGTAGGTTGTACAATACAAGTTTGATTTCCAAGCGTTTTTACAACAAAAGCAATCAGATATCACTATTCAAAAATGCAGACAACTTAATTAACGACCCATTATTTAATCAGTTAGAAGATCTTTACGATATGCTATCTGACGAACAGTCCAAAGATTTGCTCGTGCAACTTGTGGCTTTCAGATTGTTGGGTCACAAAAAAGTGAAATTGCCATTAAGTACCCCCGAATACTTCAAAACATTGGCGAAATGTGATGACTTGTTGGTGCAAAAGTTAGACGGTAATAACTTAGGGAAGGATAATAAAACAATTTTTGCAGTCTACAATTTGGCTCCTATCGGTTATGATCTAAAGTTAACCTTTGGCAGAGCGGGCATTGTCACAGATTTTATACTAGAACAATACAAATACAAGTCGAAAGACAAAGAAATAAGCGTAAGAAAAGGAGACGTAGTAATAGATTGTGGTGGTTTTTGGGGAGATACTGCATTGTATTTTTCATCCAAGGCAGGTAGTACAGGAAAAGTATACACATTCGAATTCATACCCGGCAATCTCAATTTTCTGAAAAAGAACTTTGCTGACAATCCTACTTACTCTGCTAATATCCAATTAGTGCCCCATCCAGTATGGGAAACTAGCGATGTTAATGTCTATTACTTAGATCGTGGCGCAGCTAGTAGTGTCACTATGACGCCTCCTAAAGAAGAAGCTCAGATTATAAAGTCGAAATCTATTGACGCACTGGTAGCAGAGCAAGGAATGGAAAGAGTAGACTATATAAAAATGGATATCGAAGGCGCAGAACCTAATGCACTCAGAGGTGCAGAGCAGACATTGCGCAAGTATAAGCCCAACCTAGCTATTGCTATATACCATAGTTTGAGTGATTTTGTGAAAATACCTGAGTATTTAAGCAGTCTAGGGCTAGGATATAAGTTTTACCTAGGTCACTTTACCATACACGAAGAGGAAACAATTCTCTACGCAACTATACACTAGATTATGATTAACGTTACTAAACCGTTTTTGCCGCCTATTGATGAGTATAAACATTACTTAGAGGGCATATGGGAGCGAAACTGGCTCACAAACAAAGGTCCGCTTGCCAATGACCTTGAGCTGAAACTGAAAGACTATCTTAACCTCAAGCATTTGTTGTTTGTAAGCAATGGTACCATTGCATTGCAAATAGCCATAAAAGCACTGAAGCTAAAAGGAGAAATCATCACCACACCATTCAGTTATGTGGCCACTACCAGCAGTATAGTGTGGGAAGGGTGCAAACCAGTGTTTGTAGATATTGACCCTTTGTCTTTCAACATAGACCCTACCAAAATAGAAAGTAGCATTACCCCCAATACCAGTGCTATACTAGCTACCCACGTTTATGGCAACCCATGCGACGTAGAGGCTATTGATAAAATAGCTAAAAAGCACAACCTAAAGGTTATATACGATGCTGCTCATGCTTTTGGGGTGAAGTACAATAACAGAAGTCTGTTTGAGTACGGTGATATTTCCACGGCAAGTTTTCATGCTACCAAAATATTTCACTCTACTGAGGGTGGTGCAGTAATTTCCAATAGCCCTGAGCTTATACATACTATGTCCATGCTGCGCAACTTTGGGCACGTTACTGCCGAATCTTTTGAGCCGGCAGGTATCAATGGCAAAAACTCTGAGTTTCATGCTGCTATGGGCTTGGCTGTACTGAAACACATAGACCGACTACTGATGTTGCGCAAAAAGCAATCATTGGCTTACGACCACTCATTACAGACCCTCAGAGTGCAACGGCCTGTTATATTGCCAGGTGCAGAATGGAACTACTCTTACTACCCAATAGTTTTTGACACTGAGGAGCAGCTACTGAGAAGTGTTACTGTATTGAATGCTCATTGGGTATATCCACGCAGGTACTTTTATCCTAGTCTTTCTACGCTCAATTATGTAGATAAATGCGAAATGCCGATTGCCGAGGATATCAGCAAACGTGTGTTATGCTTACCCATGTATCATTCGCTCAGTCAAGAAGAAATTGACTTCATAGCCCGCCTGTTGTTGCGGGTACAAAACAACCCCGCATGACCATTGCTATAATGCAGCCTTACATTTTTCCGTACATCGGCTACTTTCAGTTGATTTACGCTTCTGATGTATTTGTTTTTTATGACGATGTCAACTTTATTAATAGAGGTTGGATAAACCGAAACCGCATACTGCTCAATGGCACCGACCATATGATAACAGTGCCCTGCAAAGATGCCAGCCAAAACAAACTGATAAAGGATATAGAAGTACTCAACGACCCTAAAGCGGTAAATAAACTACTCACTACAATCAAGACCGCTTACAGCAAAGCTCCCTTTTTTGTGTCTGTATTTCCTATCATAGAAGAGGTATTAGCTACCGCAATGCATCCCCTACCCGCTGATGTACCTACCAATATAGCGGGAATGGCTGCACACAGCGTGCTGAAAATATGCGACTATCTGGGAATCAACAGAACGTTCAGGTATAGTTCTCTTGAATATAACAATAGGGAATTAAAAAAAGCCGACAGATTGATAGATATTTGTCATGTGGAGGGTATCAAACACTACATAAATGCGTCTGGCGGCAAAGCTATTTACACTAAAGAGTATTATGCCGAAAAGGGGATAGAGCTTGATTTTCTTAACTCGCAGAAGTATGAATACAACCAGCAAAACAACACATTTGTGCCTTGGTTATCTATAATAGATGTGTTGATGTATAATAGTATTGACGACATAAACAACAAAATACTACCCTTATACCATCTCTATTAGCCAAGGTAAAGACAACAATATACTTTGTTACATTAATTTATAGCACACATGAAAGCAAAAAGTAAAAAAGTCGTGATTTTCGGAGTACTAGATACTGCCGAGCTGGCACATTACTACCTCACACACGACTCTGAATGTGAAGTAGTAGCATTTACAGTTAATGAGCAGTACATAAAAGAGCCTTTTTTCAAAGGCATACCTATAGTACCCTTCGAGACAGTAGAAACTATGTATAAGCCCGACGATTATTACTTTTTTGCACCTATGACGGGTAGAAGAATGAACAAAAACCGAGAAGACATTTACAATCAGGCCAAACAAAAAGGGTATAGGTTTGTGAGCTACATAAGCTCTAAAGTTTCTATGTTTGGCAACGAAATTGGCGACAACTGTTTTATACTCGAAGACAACACTATTCAGCCATTTACTACTATA
>JBIKKS010000166.1:0-5414 GCA_044360235.1 Flavipsychrobacter sp.
CTGATAATTCCGACAAATAAAATGATCAAAAAACACCATCAAAGCAGCAATACCCCTTGCAGAGTCTAGGTATTTCAGATGTTGCTCGGGACTTTTTGCACTTTCGTTGGTCATCAGCAGTCAATGATTGTAAGCTTGCAAGGTAAAAAAACTACCGAATATTATAGTTGAATAAAAACAACAGTCATTTGTTTATAAAAACAAATTTAATATTACTTTATGTTGTGAGAACTCATATAGTTTTGCACCTCTTTCAGCCCACCAGCCGCAGCTTTTCGCAGTAGGGTCAGCCCCTTTTGTTCATTTTTTTGTACGCCAGTACCCTCATACAGCATCACCCCCAGGCTGCCAGTAGCCAGTAGGTCACCTTGGTCCGAAGCTTTTTCATACCAGCTTGCAGCCATTTCGTAATTCTGCTTCACTCCCTGCCCGTAGTAATACAGCCTACCTAGCCTGCATTGTGCCCCTTTATGCTGCTGTTTAGCAGCCGCCTGATACAGTTCCACCGCCTCATCCAGATCCTTCTCCACAGCTCCTTCTATACCCGTTTCGTGCATCTGAGCCAGTATATACTGTGCCAGCATATTGCCCGCCCTTGCAGCCTTATGAAACCACTCTGCCGACAATGCATAGTCTCTGGGCAAACCACCCTGCCCAAAGAAGTACATCCTTCCCAGGTTATTCTGGCTGGTAGCATCCCCACTAAAAGCCGACCTCCTGTACCATTTCAGTGCCTCAGCAGTATCGGGTTTTGTGGCTATACCCCGCTCCAGCATCCAGCCCAGCATACCCTGCGCCACCGCATTACCACCCTCCGATGCCAATCTATACCACTTCAGCGCCTCTGTATCGCTTTGGGGTACTGCCAGTCCCTTTTCATACATCCTACCTACATTCAGGTAGCCATAGTCATATTTTTTATCAGCCGATAGTCTGTACCATCTCAGTGCTTCCTCATAGTCTACATTCACACCCTTGCCATTTTCATACATATTGCCTATACTACACTCACACCTTGCATTGCCCTGAGCCGCACTTTTTCTATACCATTTCAGTGCCTCTCTGTTGTCTGTAGCCAGCCCTGCCAGTGCATATTCGTACATAAACCCTACACTGCACTGTGCGTCAGCATCTCCTTTTTCGGCAGCCATTCTATACCATTTCAGTGCTTCAGTATCGTTTTGGGGCATCCCCAATCCATTGAGCAATATATCGCCCAAGTCTAACTGTGCAGCTATGCTGCCACCCATGGCTGCCTTGTATAACGAATCATATGACCGCTGCGCCACCACACTACCCGAATACAATAAGGTAACCAATAACAATATAACGTTGACTTTGTATTTCATATCATCATCTTGATTGTATAAAAATAAGCTATCTCATCGTTCTACAACTAATTCAAGTTGTGTAAAAAAAGTTTTCCATTTATTGTAAAAACTTTAAGAGTAGCAATCGTAACTTGCGTCATACACACATTCATATCATGAACAAGGCAATAAAAGGTATTGGAATTGGTGCGCTTTCAGCACTTATATTACTCCAACTATACAGACCAGCCAAAAACACAAGCACCACCACTGGCCCCAATGATATAGTAGCTGCCCATCAAGTACCAGAAAATGTAGCCAATGTACTGCATCAGGCATGCTATGACTGCCACAGCAACAACACCAACTACCCCTGGTACAGCAATTTCCAGCCAGTGCGACTATGGCTCGACGACCATGTACACGAAGGCAAAGAAGAACTAAACTTCGCTGAGTTTGCCACATATACCACTAAGCGCAAACTTAAAAAACTTAAAGAAATAGTAGAAGAAGTAGAAGAAAATGAAATGCCGCTTAACAGCTACACTTGGATACACAAAGAAGCGGTACTTACGCCAGAGCAAAAACAAACCATCATTGATTGGGCTAAAGGACTATCCCTCAAAATAAGTATGGAAGGCGGCGTAGCGCAATAATTCCTTCTCTTCAAACATAAATAAAGGGCAGACCATAAAAGTCTGCCCTTTTGCA
Organism: Flavipsychrobacter sp.; assembly: GCA_044360235.1. GTDB lineage: Bacteria > Bacteroidota > Bacteroidia > Chitinophagales > Chitinophagaceae > Nemorincola. The sequence goes on from JBIKKS010000166.1 coordinate 2,022, forward strand.
TTGTTATGTATCACTGCTTTCAGCTACTAATTATTGGCAGCTGCAGCCTGTTGCCTATTAAGTACTTTCATTACTTCTGTATAGCTTTTCCAGTTTGTATTAGGATTAGCCTCACGAAGCGAGCTGGATATTACAACCATTCTGAAAGTTACATTTCCTGGAAAAGCAGGTTCACTGCCATCTGAGTTTTCTATGTAAATAGAAAATCCACCATCATAAAAATTAAAAACTGTAGATGTTCTTCCATTAATATCAGGCAAAGGAGACCACTGGTTAATGCCATAACCCTTGAATATAGAAACAATACCATAATCTACAATTGCCGGAGTAATATCTGAGCTGGTAAAATCAGCAAAATATGTGTTACCTGTTCTAGACCAAGACGATACTGTAAATGGATTAGAACCAATTACATTAGCATTACCCTGTGGTCCTTGCTGACCCTGTGGCCCTTGTGGACCCACTGGTCCTACTCTGGTGCAACCTGTGGCTATTAAAGTAGCTGCTGCCAATAACATAAAAACTATTTTCTTCATTATTTTTTGTTTTTCCACCCGGCTCAGAAGTGGTAGTGAGAGAACGATGCGGTGAACCAAGGCAATAAACCCACGCTTCTATGATAAAGACAAATTTAGTGCCAATTTATTGAAGCGCAGTTGTTAAAATTGTTAGATATTCGTTCTGTGTTCTCCTCTACTGATAATTAGATGAATTTGACCTCATAACTTTGACACTACATTTTTCTCAAACATGAATTTCATAAAGTTGCAAATGCTTATTGTGTTACTGGTGATAACTTTTTGCAGCATGACGGCTACCGCCCAAAATGTAGAAGGATCCACAGTAAATGCAGAGAAAAAACTAACTACTACCCAAGACACTACCCTATCTAAAAAAACAAAATGGCAACCCAACCCCAAAAAAGCGGGTCTATATGCCGCTCTAGTACCAGGGCTGGGACAAGTATACAACAGACAATATTGGAAACTACCATTGGTGTATGGAGGCCTTGCGGTAGCAGGATACCTTGTGGTCTTCAACAGTAATGAATACAATACTTACCGCAAAGCATACATAGGCAGAATAAACAACCCCTATCCTACCGATGAGTATGTAGGTGTCTATAACACAGAGCAACTAAAACAAATCCAAGACGATTACAACCGCTCGCTAAACATGAGTGTGCTTTTTGCCAGTGTGGGATATCTTGTGCAGGTACTGGATGCTATCACAGCCGCGCACCTGCGCAATTTCGATATATCTCGCGATATATCTATGCAAATGAGGCCCGTTGTTACCCCATTGGGTGGAGGCATAGGGCTGGTCATGAATTTCAAGTAGTCTATTGCAGTTTTGTAGCTCTTACAAGTTTATATTTGTACATAAATTGTCCCATTTGAGTACCATCATCAAAGTAGGTGCCGTTAGTTACCTCAACACAAAACCACTGCTATATGGCATAGAGCACAGTAGTGTCATCAACGAGATTGAACTGTCGCTCGATTATCCTGCACTACTGGCGCAGCAATTAAAAAATGGTGAAATAGATATGGCGTTACTACCTGTAGCCGCCATACCGGGTATAGAAAATGCACGTATTGTGGGCAAATATGGAATAGCAACAGATGGCGATGTAGTATCTGTAGCCATTTTTAGCAATGTACCTATTGAGGATGTCTCAGATATATACCTCGACTATCAGTCTCGCACATCGGTTAGGCTTGCACAACTGCTGCTAGCTAAGTACTGGAAAAAAGAAATTACCTACCATCAGGCACCCACAGATTATATATCTAAAATAGACGGCACTGCAGCGGGCGTTATAATAGGCGACAGGGCATTACAACAACTACCCAACTTCAAATACGTGTACGATTTATCTACAGCATGGAAATCCTTTACTGGTCTCGATTTTGTTTTTGCAGCATGGGTGTCTAACAAACAACTCCCTGCTGGCTTCATTGAGCGTTTCGATGCTGCCAACGAAGCTGGTTTGCAACATATAGATGTAGTTATAGCACAAAATCCTTTTCCTGCTTATAGCCTAGATGTATATTACAATAAAAATATACAATACTTGCTCGACGATAGCAAAATAAAAGGGCTAAACACCTTCTTGCAAATGATACAATAAGTATCACAAGATGTTTCAAGAATCAATTTTAATAAACTATAAAAACATACTACAATGAGTCAGGTTCAGGAATTTAACGATTACAGAGCAAAGATGAATGAGGTGATTCTGGGCAAAAACAACAAAGTCATCAATAGATTGTTTAACCTTGACACCAATACTTATGCCGACGGTGCCATAAACACCCGTACTAAAGAAATGCTGGGTCTTGTAGCCAGTATGGTACTACGCTGCGACGACTGCATAAAATACCACCTAGGCAAATGCCACGATGAGGGCATCAACACAGAAGAAATATACGAAATTTTTGCAGTAGCTAATATCGTCGGTGGTACCATAGTAATACCGCATACCCGCCGTGCAGCAGAATACTGGGAAGAACTAATGCAGAACAGCAAGTAATACAAGATGTTACAGCAGACATTCTGCCGTAACCTATATTTTACGTTAATAACTACACACAATGAGTAAAACCATATTGATCACCGGTGCTACATCGGGTTTCGGAAAAGCTATTGCTGAGCGTTTTGCTAGCAACGGATACACAGTTTGTATTACAGGCAGGAGAGCTGATCGCCTTCTAGAACTTGCCGAAAATCTCACTGCCCAGTATTCAGTTAAGGTAATACCCTTGGTGTTTGACGTACGCGAAAGTGCGCAGGTGATAGCCGCAATAGACAATCTGAAAAAACAGATAGACCATATAGATATCCTTGTCAACAATGCTGGTTTGGCAGCTGGATTATCTACCATAGACGAGGGCAGCCTTGACGATTGGGAAACAATGATAGACACCAATGTAAAGGGACTACTCTACGTAACCCGCCAGATAGCGCCTATGATGCGCGAGCAAACCAATGGACATATTATCAATATTGGTTCTACTGCAGGCAAATCTGTTTATAAAAACGGCAATGTGTATTGTGCTACCAAATTTGCGGTAGATGCGCTCACACAAGCTACACGTATAGATATGCTGCCTTATGGTATTAAAGTTACAGCCATAAACCCCGGTATGGCAGAAACAGAATTTTCATTGGTCCGGTTTAAAGGAGATGAAGAGCGTGCCAAAAACATGTATAACGGTGTAAATGCACTGCAAGCTGGAGATATAGCCGATATAGTATGGTACTGCGCCACACTACCACCTCATGTTTGCATCAACGACCTCACCGTTACTTGCCTCACACAGGTAAATAGTTTTTACAACATAAAAGAAGCAGATAGAATAGTAAAAAAGTAAATTGAGCTATTCCAAA
>JBIKKS010000167.1:0-5408 GCA_044360235.1 Flavipsychrobacter sp.
AACGTGTATGGATGAATACTACCGACATCACCGAACACGATATGGTGACCATAGGTGACGACACAGCCATGAACGAAGATTGCGGTCCGCAAACACACCTATTCGAAGACAGGGTAATGAAAGTAGGCAACATAAAGATAGGTAAGCGATGTAGCATAGGAGCCCGTAGCATTATACTATACGACAGCGAAACAGGCGATGATGTCAATATCGACGCACTATCGCTGGTCATGAAAGGCGAAAGCCTCCAACCAGACACCCAATGGATAGGAAGCCCAGTAAGACCAGCTTAGTAAAACAACAAAAGTTGGTCACACTAGTTATTGAGCGCCCCGGCAGCCACCCATTTTTTTATCTGTATTATTTTACAATCAGATAACTTACTGCCTCCCTGTGGCATGGCACTATACCCAGTTGTGTGCGACACACAATTAATAAGATTACCAATCACAGCCGCATTTTTCACACTAGCATGGTCCGTGAGGCTTCCTCCTGCCGATGATGCACTACTATGGCAACCAGTACAGTAGGTCTGCATCATAGGTGCTATGGTGGTACCGTAGGCATAGGTATTAGTATCGCAGGCAGTCGTGCAGCCTCCGCCATTTTTTGCACCAGCATTTATCCAGCGCTTTATCAGGTCTTGTGTTGCCGCTGGTAACGGAGCAGCATTACGAGGCATACGGTCATTACCAGTTTCCAATGCTATCGATTTCCATATTTTACTGCCAGCAGCATTACCAGCAACTATTCCCCTTCTTACAATGTTCGCATAGTTGTCTAGCACATATCCATCTTCAGCCGATCCTGCATTGTGGCAGCCACTCATAGCACAGTTCGACTGAAACACAGGTAGAATATCACGCTCAAAACAAATCGAAGTATCGGCCACTATAAGGCTATCTGGCACTACGTAGGGCTGATGTACACACGAGTTGGTACCAGTTACACCCAGAATTGCCATTACACAGATACCTATAAAAACAAAAGATTTCCTCAACAGTTGCATAATTGATTATTAGGGTCATTACCAGTAACAACCTGTGCACAAAGGTAGATCAATTTGTTGCAATTCTGTGACAAAACAAGTTGCTGCCAGTACACATCCACTATAAGTAGGATAACTCAATTATTTTTAAAAGCGTGGTATCGGGCATTAAAAAACAAAATTTAATATAAAAAGTGAGGTCACGAACAATTTACGCAATGGCAAACTCATACCCTCAGCTCACCCCTAAAACCCCTTGCTGCATAGTAAGATTGTGCACCATTATGATACACAAAAACAGTAGCATAACGATAATCTGCAAACAAAGCACCACCCAAATCTCTTATTGTCGCAGGCGTTTCTATCCAGCTTGATGTTTTGGCATCAAACACTTCTAGTTGTTGTAGCTTACGGTATTGTTCCTCATTTAGTATTTTTATCCCCATTTCTTCAGCTAATCCCAAGGCACTATTATCTGGTTTGTTTTCCTTCCGCTCATTTAGTGCTTGTGGGTCATAGCACGTACTTCTACGCCCTTTAGGGCTTTCAGCCGCACAGTCATAAAACAGATATGCTCCACTCGCACCATCTATGCCTACTATATCTGGCTCTCCACCTGTATCTTCCATTTTTTGTAGCGACCACAATTTATCTGGTGCAGATTCCAACCTGTTCAAAACACCAGCCCAATCTATATTTTTGTGACGATGCATATTCTTAAGAAAACGGCCCTTTAGTGTTTCTAGCAAATGTGCTTTCTCTTCTTTTGACAGTTCTCTTTTCATCATCTTGTTATTATAACAAAAATTATTAATCGTTGTTTAGCTATAAGCCACTTCATCACAAACAGAATAGCTTATAATGACTATAATCAGTGATACAAAATAAGGTTTCTTTAGCTTTGGGTACAAATTAAAAAAGTCAGGGATAATGTATAAATTTTTTATTTTTATCCTCAATATACCATTATGGCCGCACTAGCAGTCGCTAACATCCAACTCACACCTAATGATAGACACGCCAAGATATAAAGAACTACAGGCAATACTGGCGGAGCAAACTGACGAAAAAGGCAGAATAGATACACTCGTAGATATAGGTGTAGAAGTTCGTACAATTGATGTAGAGTTGGCTATGTCCATGGCTGAGGAAATAATGCAAAGGTCACGCAGGGTAGCTTACACAAGAGGTATTGGTAGGGGTCTCAACCTGAAAGGATCTTGCTATTGGTTAATGGGCGAATATGACGCAGGTCAAGAAACCTTGCGCGAGGCACTCAGAATAGCAGAGCGTGTAAAAGACAACAGTCTTGAGGCCCGTGTACTGCACAACTTTGGCAACATTTATAGAGATATGGGCGATCTTGCCAAGGCGCTTACTCACTTTGAAAGGGCATTGATCATCAACGAAGAAACCGGAGATGAATTTGCTCAATCTCTTATTCTCACAAGCATCTCTAATCTATTATACGACCTCAATGATTATGATAGCGCATTGGAGTATGCGCTGAAATGCCTCCCCATTTTCGAGAGGGCACACAATCGTACCAGCCTCATCAATATTCATAACACACTTGGCAATATCTATTTTAAGAAAGAACAATTTGCAGAAGCCTTATACTATTTTCAAGAAAATCTAAAACATTCCGATTCTGAAACAGCAGCCTATGTAATGGCAGAAAGCGGACTCGGCAAGGTATACTACAAAATGGGCGACTTTGGCAATGCCAGTACCCATCTTACAGATGCCCTGCGCAAAGCCCAGCTACTGGGAAATATAGAAGTGCAAATTATCTCACACTTCTATTTGGGTAGGTTGTACATGGACGACGGCAACTTTCGACAGGCGCTCCAGTCATTACAGTCTTCTTTCAGTCTGGCGGAGGAGTATTCCCGTCGCCATGATCTCATGAGCATTCATGAAATGTTATCTGTTTTGTACGATAAAATGGACGACATTCCCAAAGCTTTTCACCATCTCAAATCTTTCGAACAACTTAAAGAAGAAATTTTCAAACAGAAAATAATCAATGAACTTCGCAATCTACAGGTTCGTCAGCAAATCGAATTGGCTAAAAAAGAAAAAGAAGTAGCCATACAGACAGCCCAACTCAAGCACCAGTTTATGGCCAACATGAGCCATGAAATACGCACCCCTATGAATGCCATTATAGGTATGGCTAGGTTACTGTTGGGCAAAGACCCACGCCCAGACCAACTTAGATACCTTAATGCTATTCAGCTCTCTGCCGATAATTTATTAGTTATCATCAATGACATACTCGACCTCTCTAAAATAGAGGCCGGAAAAATTGTTATCGAGCACATTGACTTCTCGCCAAAAGAAGTACTTAACAGTGTGCGAGATATGCTGATGCTGAAAGCTGAAGAAAAAAACTTGGCACTTATATTAGACATCGACAGTTCCATTCCAAAACGACTTACCGGAGACCCTACACGCCTTAATCAGATCCTCATCAATCTGGCAGGTAACGCCGTTAAGTTTACCGAGAAAGGGCACATAGAAGTTAGTGCCACACTCACCAAAAAAGAAGGAGACAAACTTTGGGTCAAATTCGATGTAACGGATACAGGCATAGGTATTGCCCGAGAGCATCTGGATAGTATCTTTGATAGCTTCACTCAGGCAGGCTCAGATACCACCCGCAAGTTTGGGGGCACAGGTTTGGGGCTCACCATCTGCAGGCAGTTAGTTGGGCTTATGGGTGGCGAAATTTCTGTTAGTAGCACTCTAGGTACTGGAACAACATTTACTGCCACAGTACCATTTACAGAGGCGCTTTCGCAGGAAGAACAGCAACATAATAAAGTACTCGATGCAGTATCCATGCGCCGATTGAGCAGCATGAAAGTACTTCTAGTCGAAGACAATGAGTTTAACCGAATGGTTGCAGAGGATACACTTAAAGAGTCTATTCCTGGAATACGCCTTGACGTAGCAGTTAACGGACAAGAAGCCGTAGATAGCGCGCGCAAAACACTTTACGATGTAATTCTTATGGACATCCAAATGCCAGTTATGGATGGCCTGACTGCTACAATAGTCATTCGCAATCAATTGCCAGAACCGTATCGCCACACAAAAATAATAGCCATGACGGCTAACGTCCTACAAGAAGATGTGAACCAGTATTTTGCCGCCGGTATGAACGCCTTTATTTCTAAGCCATTTCATGAAGACGAGTTACTGCTTAAAATGGACTCAGTAATGGGTAATACACCCACCTTTGTTAATAATAAACCTAACACAGAAAATAACGTGAAAGAGGAAGCACCACCAAATTTGCCTGATAAAGTTACTGACATGCAGTTTCTAAAGCAGCTTACCAATGGCAATGAAGAAAAAATGAAAAAATACATCAACATGTTTTTAGACAACGCCCCAAAGCTGCTCGACAATATTGACAAAGCTCTTGCGATAAAAGACTATCCTACCATAAAGATTGCAGCGCACTCCCTCAAGCCACAACTGTCTTACATGGGTGTAAAAGAGGAAGTCAGCAAAATTTTTATGATAGAGCAGAGCGCAGGCGAAGCAGCACATTTTGGAACGCTTCCAATACTTATTCGCAATCTAAATCTATTGTGTAACAAGGCTTTCATTGAGTTGAAAAACAACTAATTACTTACGAATTCTTCGGCATCACAAGGCACAAGCATATTTTTTCTACTTTCTTATTTTGAACTTTAAGAAAATCAAATTACTTTTCTAAATAATTGAACCACGCAATATGGCAACAGAACAAAGTAAAGGGTACATTTTCCTGGTGGATGATGAACCTATACAAAACGAAATGCTGAAGGATTATATATCAGAACGCTTTCAGTATCAAATCAAAACCTACGAAAGCGGCGAAAGTGCGTTGCAAGACATGCACCTTGATCCCGAAGTAATAGTGCTTGATTTTCACCTCAACTCCCATTTGCCTGATGCTCAAAATGGAGTAGAAGTGCTCAAAAAAATGAAGCAGTTAAAGCCAAATGCTCAAGTAATAATGCTCTCTGGTCAAGATAAGCTGGAAGTAGCTATCGAAAGCATGAAGCATGGCGCTTACGACTATGTTATAAAAGGCGAAACAGCCTTTTCTCGCATGGAAAACATCCTCAATAATATTAACGAACTAACAAGCATAAAAGCGGCCAACAAAAATTACAAAAAGGTCATTTCTTTCTTGTGGGTAGCTATTGCTGGTATTGTCTTGTTGTCTGTTTTCTTGGTTTATGGCGTATTCGGAAGATATAAATAATAAGTTACTTCTATCGAAAAAAGCCTCTTTATCTTCAGATAAAGAGGCTTTTTTCGATAGAAACCAAAGTGCGTTCTATATTACCACAATCTCTATAAAGTCAGCACGGTTATAGTATTTTCTAGCAAGCGTTTGTATTGCTGCTGGTGTTAT
>JBIKKS010000219.1:0-4588 GCA_044360235.1 Flavipsychrobacter sp.
GTTAATGAAAAGTGTGCAGGTCAATCATATTAATCATATAAAATCTTTAAAACATTATGGGATCCACCATCATAGCCGTTGTCGTGGCGATAGGGGCTTTAATCATAGGTATATTTTTAGGCAAAATAGTATTTGCTAAAAACACAAAACAGCAGGTAGACGATGCCGACGCGCTTGCCAAAAAAACAATAGAAGATGCCAAGACACTGGCAGAAACACTAAAAGAGAAAAAAATACTTGAAGCCAAAGAACATTTTTCACAACTCAAAAGCGCTCACGAAAAAGAAGTAACACAACGCAACCAGAAATTAGTAGAAAACGAAAATAAGTTTAAACAACAGCAACAGCAGCTCAACGATAAAACATCTGCACTGCAAAGGCAAGTACAAGAAAACGAAGCACTCAAAGAAAACCTCGAAAATCAGACCAAAGCCTTTAACATAAAGCGTGCAGAACTAGACAAACACCACGAAGAGCACGTAAAAAGACTGGAGAAAGTAGCAGGGCTATCGGCAGAACAAGCCAAGGTAGAACTAATGGAAGTGGTGAAGGAAGAGGCCCGCACCCGTGCTATGGCACATGTGAAGGATATAATGGAGGAAGCGAAAATAAACGCTACCAAAGAGGCTAAGAAAATCATTATCCAAAGCATACAGCGCACCGCTGCCGAGCAAACTATTGAGAACGCCATAACGGTGTTCAACCTAGAGAGCGATGAAATAAAAGGACAAATCATTGGTCGTGAGGGGCGCAATATTCGCGCCCTAGAGGCCGCCACCGGTGTCGACCTGATAATAGACGATACCCCCGAGGCTATAGTACTGAGCTGCTTCGACCCGCTACGCCGCGAGATAGCACGCCTATCGCTGCAGCGCTTGGTGCAAGATGGTCGCATACACCCAGCACGTATAGAGGAAGTAGTAGAAAAAACCAAAAAGCAACTGGAAGAGCAGATAATGGAGATAGGCGAGCGCACCATTATAGAGCTGGGCGTACATGGCCTGCACAAAGACTTGGTGAGGCTGGTAGGTAAAATGCGATTCCGTTCTTCTTATGGTCAAAACCTGTTGATGCACTCTAAAGAAACCGCTAATCTTTGTGGTATCATGGCTGCGGAGTTGGGGCTAGGTCAGAAGATGGTGAAACTAGCTAAGCGTGCTGGTCTGCTGCACGATATAGGCAAGGTGCCCGACGAAGAAACAGAACTGAGCCACGCACTGCTGGGTGCTAAGGTAGCCGAGCGTTGCGGTGAGCACGCAGCTATTGTGAATGCCATAGGTGCCCACCACGACGAAATGGAGATGCTCTACATCATATCGCCGATAGTGCAGGCGTGCGATGCCATAAGCGGTGCCCGCCCAGGTGCAAGGCGCGAAATGATGCAAAGCTATATGCAGCGTATCAAAGACCTAGAAAACATAGCAATGGCATACACAGGCGTAGAAAAAGCCTATGCCATACAGGCAGGCCGCGAACTACGTGTGATGGTAGAAGCCGACAAAGTAAGCGATGCCGACAGCCAGAAACTGTCATTTGAGATAGCAGATAAGATTCAGAAAGAAATGCAGTATCCGGGTCAGATAAAAATCACCGTTATCCGCGAGCTCCGTGCCGTTAACGTAGCCCGCTAACACTAGCAGATATACTACACACAAAATAGGCTGTCCAGTATCTGGGCAGCCTATTTTGTATTTTCTATGTCGCTAGCTTTTTGTTCGCTCCTCATCGCCGCTTGTGTCACACCCTTGTACGTTCAGGGCAGTGGTGAGCTTGCTTTTATTTTTGTGTCGCCTACTCACCTTCAAGATATAGATTTATGGCTTCATCCAGATTAGTTAATGCCTCTTCACGAGTATCACCAAAACTAGAAATATCTATATTCAAGCATTGGGCTACAAAATATTTCCCTTCTTTCCACACTACATTTTCTGTTATACGTTGTTCCATAGCGTTGTTTTATGTTATGTAATAAACATATATAATATGGCATTTGAAACGTTTATTTTCCGCGAGAGTTTGTACTATACATAAAGATATATACTAACATACCTGCCAATATTATAAAGGTTGCTATTTGAATAATGCGATTCGTTTTCAATTCCTTTCGCAAAAGCTGATTTTCACTCTCTATATGCTCAATTAATCCAGAAATTTTCTTGTCTATTTGGTTGTTAATTGAAACAACAACTGTTTCTCCAGACTTTTCAATTTCATCTGATATGACTGCAATGCTCTCAGTTATATTTTCATTAGTTTTCGAAAAACCGCGAGTAACAATTTGTTTGGTTTCAGAAAAACCAAATTCAATTTTATCCTGCAACCTTCTGACATCGCCTTGCAAATTTTGTATTCCTATGTTTATTGACGATATCTGGTTGTCAATTTTATCCAACCGTTCAGGGAAGTTGATTATTTTAATATCCTCAAAATATTTTGAGATGTTTTTCTCAAGACGTGCTACTTCGATTATCAATTGACCAAGCTGTTTTACCCCTTTATCAAGTTCTTTGACACTTGCTTCAATTTGCCGTTCAATTTCGCCAATTCTTTCTTTAAGAATTTTAATCAAGTCAAAGCGATGATCCTTTTCTATGCTTTGTAGTTCCTTGATTAATTTCTGTACCTCCAATACCACATGAGATGCCTTTTGAACTACAGCCGCAGCGTCCTGAATATGCTCAACAGCACTTTTTATTTTATCGAGTTCCCTTTGAGTGTCTTGTAGTTTGTCAATTACCTGTTGTGATGGCATTGTTATAGTTTTTTAGAAATTCTTTATTAAAATTTTTCATCCATTTAAGATTTATGGTTGAATATAATTCATCTTCAATGTCATTGAAATAGTCGATTGGAAGAGGTTTAATATGGCGTGCTAAATTCTCCTTAAACCGCTTAATGAATTTATTTAAATCCAACTTCCCTTTTTCCTCGTTGTTCCACATTACTAACCCACTTATTAGCTCAATATCTGCCTCGCTTCTAAGTTGTGGGACTTTTACAGAGAGTATATAAAGCGAATAAGCTTTTAATATCATAAATTGAGGGTACTTCTCGTAAGCCCTTAACATGCGCATGGTAGCACCTCTCAGATGTTTTATGTTATTTATAAAGCCCCTATTATCATCCTTTTCAACAATTTCTTCAATGTACTCCCATATAGTTTCGTCAATGTTCCTATTATTCTCAACGTCTTTTTTCATGTCAGCACTAATGAATTTCCCACCACCAATATTAGCTTGGTTTCCCTTTCGTGAATACTTAGCATTGAAATAATAATAAATAAATTCTTTGATTTTTTCCGACTGGTCAAGATTAGTAATGGTTGTATCACTGCTAACCCATTCCTTGCAAAGATTGTCCATGTCGTCAATCGCTCTTTGTCTCTTGTCGGCTATTTTGCTGTATATGAAGTTTGTAAGATGTTCTAAGCATTTGCCTATAACTGTGGAGGGGTTGGATTTCTCATAATCATTCACGCAATCTTCCCTTTGTTTATTAGCATCCTCAATAGATGTATACCTGCTCACTAAATCCCTAAAATTATCAAAATAAACATCGTATTCTTTCTTACTTGCATACAATGTATAGTATTTCCCACTATAATCTATAGTATATGAATCAATAATGCCAATACTTGTAAGGCGATAGACCGCCTTTGATGTATCAGCCATATTTCTCGGTATATAGTACCTAACTTTTAGCATGTTATCATTCAATAACAAGTCTTTGAGTTTTTGGTCATTCAATGGCAGTTGTTTCACAAAATCTGTATACGACCAGTTTTCATCAATTGCTCTACTGAATAAGGCATAAAAATCATCGTTTGTAATAAGATTTTTTTCTATCAGCCCATGCGCCAACTGAATACCTGTGAAATATTTGTAGTGCTCATTTAGTGCTAAAATATCAGTGACATTATAACCATCATCATCTTTGCAATAATATCTATTGTTAAAGGGAACTCTAAACTCAAATGTGTCACCGACTTTGATGCTCTCTAATTTTCTTTCTATTCCTACAGTAGTCTCATGATCAACAATTTTTTGTTCAAGGAAAGCACGCAAATCTGCCGATGTAATAATTTGAAAATCTGGAATAAATGATGAAACAACATTCATAGTTTTATTCTCAATTTCTATATCAATAAATTTACTTGGAGTTTTTGCAAAGAAATTAATGCGTCCAATTACGTTCCCCTCTTCGTCGTTAATATAAATAAAAGAATCGAAATCCCATAGGTTCAGTTTTAATTCGATGGATAATTCTGTTGACAATTTTTCTTCGAGTTTCTTGAGGTTTGTCGTGTTTGGGAAAATAATACCACTCCTAAGCTCCCATAATACACTTCGCTCTTTATCCGCGCCTTTAAAAGATTTGGCGAAAAATTCATCTAATACCTTTCTGTCTGTATGGTCTCCGTATAACACTACAGAAAGTGCATGCTTGCCATCTCTACCTGCTCTGCCACTTTCCTGCACAAAAGACTCAATTGAAGATGCCATGTTGGTGTGTATGGTAAGGCGGATATTGTCTTTATCAATACCCATCCCAAATGCCTTTGTTGCGACCATCACCGAATTCTTGTTAT